>JADGPH010000137.1 GCA_017882555.1 Thermoleophilia bacterium | reverse complement strand
GCAAGGGCGCGGTGGAGGCGCTGCGCGGCCAAGGCGCGCGGGTCGTCGTCACCGAGATCGACCCGATCTGCGCCCTGCAGGCCGCGATGGACGGTGTCGAGGTCGTCCATCTCGACGACGTGATCAGCACCGGTGACATATTCATCACCACCACCGGCAACCGCGACATAATAATGGCGGCGGATATGGTCAAGATGAAGCACTACGCGATTGTCGGAAACGTTGGTCACTTCGACAACGAGATCGATATGGCCGGTCTGGCCAAGATTCCGGGCGTTGAGCGGATCGAGATCAAGCCCCAGGTGCACGAATGGCGTTTCCCCGAGGGCCGCTCGCTGCTCGTGCTCAGCGAGGGCCGTCTGCTCAACCTCGGCAACGCGACCGGTCACCCGAGCTTCGTGATGTCCTCCTCGTTCTCCAACCAGACGATCGCCCAGGTGGAGCTGCACACGAAGCGCGACCAGTATGCGATCGACGTCTACACGCTGCCCAAACATCTGGACGAGAAGGTCGCCCGGATGCACCTGAACGCGGTGGGCGCCAAGCTCACCGAATTGACCAAGGTCCAGGCCGAGTACATCGGCGTGGATGTGGAAGGCCCGTACAAGCCGGAGCACTACCGCTACTGATTCCTCCACGGATCAGCCAGCACACCGGTGGCCCAGCCACATGGTGGACGGGAGCTTGGGGACAGTTGCCCGCCGGGCCCGACCGCTTGCGCGCCCCGGCCGAAGAATGCCGACGGGGTATGGCGACGCACCGCATGAATCCGTAGTAAGTCCTCGCCAACCGCGGCTATCGCCGCGGCATACCGAAGAGATAAACCGCGACAAAGCAGACGGATCGAGGGAGATCAATGTTCAATCTGACCCGTGGCCGCTCCAGCGGCGACCGGTACCTACTGTTGCTCGGTGCGGACATCCTGCTTCGCGAGCGCGCCATCGTCTCCGCTCTGCGGACCTACCCAGGTCCGGTCATCGGGATGAGCACATCCCCGGCGGCCAATAGCGCCAACCGGTTCCTCGACCATGTGCTCAAGGCCGATTACTACAACGCCGAGCAGGCGATCAGTGCGGTCGAGCAGTTCGAGAAGCAGACGGGGCTGTTGCCCGCCGCGGTCGTGCCGGTCATCGAGATGTGCGTGCACGTGTCGGTCGCAATCTCCAACCGCTACGGGCTACTCACGCTGTCTGACGAGTGCCTGGCTCGCTCCCGGGCCAAGCACACGATGAAGGACGCCTTCGAGGCCGCCGGTGTGCCCACCGCGCGCCACCGACTGTTCGCCACGCTATCCGAACTTCAGGCCGCCTCGGCGGAGCTCAGGTTCCCGCTGGTGCTCAAGCCGCGTGACTTCGCCGGTAACGTCGGCACGGTCAAGGTCGAGAGTGTGGAAGAGCTTCCCGCAGCGTTCGACTATTGCCGGGACTCACTGCTGGAGATCGCGGACACCTACGACTTCGCCGACGGCCGGTTCCAGGCCGAGGAGTTCGTCACGTCCACCCACGAGGTGTCCGTCGAGGTGGCCAACTGGGCCGGCCACCGCGCGGTCGTTGCGGTGACGGACAAGGCCAAGGCCGGCGCGCCATACTTCACCGAACGGGGACAGTTGGTGCCCAGCCGTGACTCCGGCAACACACAACTCCGGCAGATCGCGCTGGACGCCTGCGCGGCGCTGGACATCGACCGCGGGCTCGCGCATGTGGAGGTGCTGGTAGAAGGCGAACAGTTCAGCGTCGTGGAGGTCGCCGCGCGGCCGGGCGGCGACGGGATCATGGACCTGATCGACCGGGTGTATGGATTCAGCCCGTACGATCTGCACATCGCCTCGTATCTCGGCCCGTTCAACGGTTTCCCGGAGTTCCCTGCGCAGGCGAGTGGCGTCGGCGCGACGACCTTCCTCAAGGCGCTGGTGGGCACGATCAGCTCCATTCACCCGGTCGACGATCTCACCGACGAAGAGTCCGGGCTATACACGATTGCCGATGTGGGCGACTGGTCCCGCCCGGCGACCTCATACCTGGCTCGGGACGGCGTACTCGAGTGCTTCAAGGCCGATCCGACAGACGAGGAGATCGCCGACTACCGGGCTCATGTCGATGAGCTGGCCCGGATCCGCACCAGCCAGATATTCTCGGGTCACGGCAGAACCGGGAATAGGCGCATGATCGGACGTCTGAGTCCGTCCAGCGCCTGCGCGCCTCCGGCATGCCGCTGGCTATTTTGAGGTGGTGGTTGAGGTAGTCGGCGGTGTCGTCGGATGTCATCCGGGCCAGGGCGTAGCGGACGGAGATCCGGGTCCAGCGCATCGCGCTGCGCTACACGTTGCCCGGCATCATCTGCGGCCTGCCGGACAGCGCCGTCGTGCACGGGTCTTCGAGGCGCAGACCCCGGAGGAACAGTTTGCCGCTGCCCCACGAGGAGAACCTCATCCGGGCATACCGAAATGGCGCCCCCGCAGCGGACTCGACACTGCTCGCCGGCAAGGTCGCCGAGCTGGATCCCCGCGGTGACCGGCATGGCGGATTCGCCTACCTGACCGGGAGGCCCGCACCCTCCAGCCCATCCGTCGCCATCTGGTCGAGGACCTGGATGGAACCGGCGCAGCGTTCTCATCAAGCCGTTCTGGACACCGGGCAAACGCGGCTTGGAGTGATTGCCGCGCCCATGTCCTCAGAAAGGAAGCCGCCGGCCGCGACACCATCCTCATCCTGAGGTGAGCGGCGAGCCTCATCCTGAGGTGAGCGGCGAGCAGCCACTCTCACGCCCCAACCGTTGCCACCCGCTACGCCTCCGTCGGCGCGAACGCCCACCAACACGTCGCCCTCGGAACGACGACCGCGTTACGGTGTGCGCGAAGGCGCAAGACGGTAGCCGACCGGGAACAGCCGGAACTGTCGGGCCAGGCCTCACAGCCCG
>JADGPH010000136.1 GCA_017882555.1 Thermoleophilia bacterium | reverse complement strand
CGCGCGCGAGTCCGAGGACCACCGGGTGTTCCGAGGCGAGTGCCCCCAGGTGCGTCGCGAGTTCGCGTCCCGCGGCGCGACGGTCGACAAACGCATGTGCGGCATGTCCGGGCATTGGATCCTCGTGTCAGTCGGTGGGGCCGCGATGGTCGTAACGCTATGCCGCAGCGCGAACGGCCTGACCGTGCCGGGCGATATCCCACGACCGGAGCAGGCAGGTCCGCGACACCCGAGGGCTCAGCCGGGCTCCGAGGTCCGGCTCGAATGCGGCCCTGAGACTACGCGGACCACTCCCGCCAGGAGCCGCATCTGGGCCTTGAGCACGAGCGCCCCTGGCACCAGCACCGTGGGCACCGCTCCGCGAGCGACCCAGTCCTCGATGGCGACGGCCTCGCTCTCAAGTACGGCTTCGGTGACGCGCAGGGGCACGCGCCCGACCTCGAGCACCGATCGGGCCAGCACGTTGACCCGGGCCGCGTTCGTGGACGCGCTGACCGTGGCATCAGTAATCGCTTCCTGCTCGGTCGCGCCGGGCGCCGCCGGGCGCACGACGTCAGGCAGCTCATCCGCGCGGACCTTACCCGCCAGGATATCCCGCGGCGGTGCGGCGGGGCGGCGGCCCCGACCGGGTGATCTCTTCTCAGGCACTGATTCCTCCCTGGGTAGACGCCTTCCATTCTTCCACTTCGCTCGCCAGCGCTCGGAAGTCGTCGCCGGCACGGCTGCGCGGGCCTCCCACCACGGGACGGCCCGCCCGGGCCGCATGGCGGACCGCCATGTCGGCCCGCACCACGCTGCGCAGGATGGCCGGTCCGAACTGCTCTTGGGTCTGGGCGAGCACCGCCCGGGCATCCAACGTGCGGTCCTCCCAGCGGCTGCGTAGCACCCGGGGGCCCTCGAGGTTCGGGTTCAGGATCGGACGCACACTCTGGATGGCCGCATCCATAGCGACCAGTCCGAGATAGGCCAGTGTCTCGGGGATCAGCGGCACCAGCGCTGCGTCTGCGGCCACCAACGCGTTGGTGCTGAGCAGGTCAACGGACCGTGGGCCGTCCAGCAGGACGTAGTCGTAACGCTCACGCACCGTGGCCAGCCGTTCGCGCAGCAGCCCCTGGGGGAACTCCCCCCAGCCGACCTGGGCGGCCAGATTGCCGAGGCGCCGGGAAGCCGGCAGCACCTCGACTCCGACCAGCGCCGGCGCTGGTCGGATGGCCTGATCGATCGCGCGCTGGCCCACCAGAACCTCGAGTAGGTCCTGGCCCTCGTCGGTGACGCCCAGCCAAAGGCTTGCATTGGCCTGTGCGTCGAGGTCGACGACCAGCACCCGGCGCTCCCGCTCAGCGAGCGCCGCCGCCAGGTTCACGGTCGTGGTGGTCTTGGCGCTACCGCCCTTCTCGTTGACGATTGCGAGAATCCACACCCGGCATACCCTAGCTCGTCGCCCGCGGAGCCGGGAGCTTGCGGACCCTCACCGCGATTCCGGTGGTCGGGGCGCGTATCTGGCGTGTTAGACGTGCGGGTTGCCCGGGTCACGCGCCGGTATTGGCGCGGCAGGACTCGAATCGGTGAGCCAGGGATTTTGCGTCGCGACCGCTCCCGCGAGTCCGCGGGGCGCGACTCCGCCGTTTCCGTGCCGAGTGGGGTAATGGCGAAGATTCGCGTGAGACCGGTTCGCAGTCCTCTGGAGTCCGGAATGCTCGCGCGTTGGTCCGAACCCGGCGCTGTCGGGTTGTCAGCGATCGAGACTTGCGTCCGTGCCGGTTCAGCGGGGGCAGACGAGAGCCCTGCGTCAACGCCATCTCCCCGTGCCAAGGCGAGCGCGGTCATGTCAGCGCAGTGCGATGGCCGCGATGATCGTCAGGTGATCACTCGTGCTGGAGTTGCATTTGCGTCAGGTGCGCCTGTGGGCGTGCCGCGGGGGCCCGGGTGGTCTCATGGTTGGAGCCTGCGCAGCGTCGGGGGGTCTGCCGGACTGCCACGCAAGGGTCGTGTTCCAGGAGATCACGATGCGGGAGCGCTGACGATGCCGTCACCTCGGTTCCGGGCCTCGGCCATTGGCAGGGACGGGCCCGACATCAACGTGGGGGCCACGGCCTCTCGGCGCGGCGTTTGTCGAGCCATACCCGGCTCACCACCACGCCGAACTCGGCGCTCAAGTTGGTGGCCCCCGGAGTCCACACGGATGCCGCGAGACGTCCCGGAGGGCCCCATCTTGATGCCGGGCGTTCCGAGATTCGGGAGGGTCCCCAGTCCTGCGGACGCATCAGGGTGGAATCCGGGATGTGTCTGACTGAACCAATCCCCGGCCGTCTCCGTGCTGCTAGGTACAGACCCGGAAATGTCCGGGGACCGAGCCAGTGGAGGTCGAACGTGAGAAAGGGTCTGCAGCCATCACGGCTCGTTGGGTTCGCCCTCGTGGCGGCCGTCGCGCTGATCCTGAGCGCTTGCGGGTCAAGTGGCGGCTCGAGCACCGCCTCGACCTCGACGCCATCGTCGCAGAATCCGAGCGCAACGCCATTCTTGGCGTCGCTCGGACGGATCGTTCACACAGGTTCAACGGTGCCCGCAAACGGCGACATCAATCCCTACGGGATCGCCGTCGTGCCCGTCACCTCGGGAAGGCTCGTGAAGGGCAGCACCCTTGTCAGCAACTTCAATGACAAGACAAACGTTCAAGGGACAGGGACGACGCTGGTCGAGGTTGCGCCGACGGGCAAGCTGACCCTGTTCGCTCAGGTCGGAGCTCTTCCGGCGGGGCAGCGGTGTCCGGGTGGAATCGGACTGAGTACCGGCTTGGCGATTCTGCCGGGCGGCTGGGTCGTGGTCGGAAGCGTGCCGGCGGCAGGTCCCTCGGGAGCGCCGACCAACGCCAATCCTGCGGGGTGCCTTCTCGTTCTCAACAGCGCGGGCACGGTCGTCGAGTCCTTTTCGACCCCGGACGTCAATGGGCCCTGGGACCTGACGAGCGCTGTTCAGGGGTCGAATGTCGCGCTCTTCGTGGCAAATGTGCTGAGTAGGCCCGCGGGCACCAAGACGCTGCCCCCCTCTGGGTCGTGCACTGTTGTGCGCATCAACCTGACCTTGGGCGCGGGCATGCCGCAGATGACCGGTGCGACCATCATCGGGACCGGGTTCGCGTGGAAGGTGAACCATGACACCTTCGTTCTGGGTCCAACCGGTCTCGCGCTGGGCACCAACGACACGCTCTATGTTGCGCAGACACTGGGGAGCCACATCACGGCGATCCCCAATGCCAGCACACGGACTTCACCCATCGTCGACGGAGCGAGCACATTGACATCTGGGGGATTTCTTGACGCACCGCTCGGGATGACCCTCGCTCCAAACGGTGACGTGATCGCGACGAATGGCAACAACGGGAATGCGGTCGAGATCACCCCTCAGGGCAAGCAGATCGCACGGACCACGTTGGTCCGAAACGGTGCGGGTGCGTTGTTTGGCGTGACGCTCACCGCGGATGGGCGGGGACTGGCGTTCGTCGACGACAGCACGAACAGTGTCCGGACGGATACTGTGCCGACACCGCACGCCGTCGTGGCTCCCGTGCGGGTGGGATCGGCTGCGATTGCATCGCTGGGGTCCGTGATCACCGGCCCCAGCGGCCGCACCCTGTACTACTTGAACACGGAGACGATCCGTTCCATCACCTGCACCGGTGCGTGCGCATCGGCCTGGCCACCTCTCCTTGTGCCCACCGGCTCGACGGTCACGCACGCCGCGGGTGTGGCGGGTACTTTGGCGACCGTTGTTCGACCCGACGGCACGTCGCAGGTGACAGTCAATGGTCACCCCAGCTACTACTACTCCGGCGACACGACAACGGGACAGGCGAACGGACAAGGCGTGCACGGGACATGGTTTGTTCTCATGTCGGGGTCTTCGGTGGGCAGCGGATCCTCGACAACCTCGACCGGTTCTGGCTCGACCGGGGCTTCCCATGGCTACTGAGAATACCGCCGCCAGATGGCTTCGCAGCTGAGAATGCCGCCGACGTCGAAATGGAATCGGGACAGACCTGCCTCGCGGCGTGGAGCGTGTCGGCACTCAGGTGCACGGACACCGTCGCGCGTGACCCAGCGGGCACATCGCGTCATCCAAGATGCCGACGGAGCGGACCTTTGCGATGGGTTCCACGCGTACGGGGTTGAACTTCTCGGCTTCGCGCGAAGGTCCCTGCGCATCCCGGGGATCGCGGAAGCTGCGGTCCAAGAGTGCTTCGTGCGCGCGCGGCGCTCCAGGGCCCGATTCGACCCAACGCTCGGATTCACCAGGGCGCTGCTGTTCACGATCCAACGCCGGGTGATTCTGGATTTCATCGACCGCCAGCGGAGCACTTCTGGGAGTCCGTTCTATGAGGACGAGCTACCAGAAATAGAGGCCCCGGACGCATCAATGATAATCGGCAGGCAGGTGGCATCGGCGCTGGACACGCTGCCGCCGGAGCGCCGTATGGCGATTGCCGAGCTCCACTTCCACGACCGAACAGGTCGCGAGGTGGCCGCGTTGTTCGGGTCTCCGGAGCACACGGTCCACAGCCCCGGGTGGTGCGCGGTGCGCGTGCTTCGAATTGTCCTTGAGGAGGCGGGATGGGAGGGGTCAACCACATGGGGGTGACTCCTTCGGGCCGGGGGAGCGCAACGTCCGTGTTCGGCACGGCGGCCCCGAATGAGGGCGCCGATCTGTTCGCGCGCCTCGACGGGTGCGCGGGGGTTGGGCACTGACCGATGCGGCGGGCAGTTCACCGGCACCTCGGACGTTCGTTGGATCCACACCCACACCCGTGCGCCGCAGCGGTGCCCCAGACCTCTCCGCGACGGTTCTGGGGGCATTGCTGACTGTGGGTCTTTACGCCCCTATCTGGCGACAGCGCATCGCACCTGCGGTTCGCACCATCCGCGCCGCGCATGGTGTACGTGCGAACGTTGTTGTGCTGATCGGTCCGACGCGCTGCGCCCAATCGATCTTTGCCCGATCTTGTGGCACGTGGCCGGAGCCCGGCCAACCTCCGCTGATCCAACGCACCCGAACCATGCGGTTCTGGCCGCAGGTCGCCGGGTCGAATCCTGCCCCTGGTGTAGCGGGCAGCCGCCCGAGATCAGGGTCTGTTGCGCGTTCGCGGCGGTTGGCGATGGCACCCCCGCGTGGGCGGATGCCAGACAT
>JADGPH010000135.1 GCA_017882555.1 Thermoleophilia bacterium | reverse complement strand
TCAGCAGGATCATCATCGGCAGCCAGTCGCGCACGAGCCGGAGTACCTCGCGCCACGGCCGGCCAAGCGACGCGCAGGCGAGCGCCCCGCACACCCAGGCAACGACCAGCTCGCGCTGCACGGGAATTCCATAGTGGGCGCTCCAGACCCCGAGCGAGATGAAGTACAGGACGAGGACGCCGCGGCGCACCGCCATCCAGTGCCCGAACCCCGAGTCGGCCGCGTCCTCGCCCCCGACGTGTGCCAACTCGGTCGCGGTCACGTAGGAGAATCTAATCCCCCGCACCCCTCGGCTCGACCAAGAGGACTCTCACGACCTTGAATCCGTGGTCGGTGAGGCGAGACCGTCGCCCGCAATCGCCCTGTGTAAGCGTCATTGGTTCTGATCACAAGCGTGCGTCTGAGCGCCACTCAGCGCGATCACGAAACGGTGTCTGCGTTGCACCGGTTCTTGGCGTCTGGTAGCTCCTCGCGACACGAACTCCCGATGCCGCGGTCCTGCCAGGCGGGGCCCACGGCGAACCCATAGATGCTTACCCACTGGCTTGAGGAGCGCCGCACTGGCCCCGAGCGAAAGACGGCCCCGCGCTGTTTCTCAACCAGCGCGGCCAGCGGCTGAGCGCCAAGGGCGCCCACGACGTGATCACCGGCATCGCCGATCGCAGCGGGCTCGATGACCACGTGACCGCTCACGTCCTCAGGCACCCGTTCGCGACCACGCTCGTGCGCGGCGGCACCGACTGGTGATTGCCGCTGAGCTGGTCGGCCACGCACGACTCGAGACCACACGCGTCTACACGCGTCCCACTGCCGAGGATCGCAGCAAAGCCGTCGATCTGCTGCCCGTCGACGAGTAGAACGGGGCGGGGCGGGGCCTACAGGCTCGAGAGCGACAGCGAACTCGGCTATTGCGGGTTTCGGTCGTATCTTGGCTGTACCCCCAGTATGGCCTCGGGGCGGGGATGATGTTTCGGTAGCTTCCGGTAGGGATCAGCACGCAGACCGCGCGAAGCTGCGCTAGTCTGGCGGGGGTCAGCTCACCCACAGCCGAGTCTTCACCGTCCGTCGGTGAGGAGCGGGGGACCCAATGGTCGCGAGTCGCGCGTTAGAGAGCGCGAAGCTCGGGCCCGGGGCGAATCGCCGAATCTTCGGCGTAGCGCTGCTCTTTCTGCGCGAGCCCGTCAGCTAACCCCGTAGGCACACGAAAGAGGAGTGTTTCGCAGTGCCATACGCCCCTGCCGTCCACGGGTCGCCGCTACGCTCGTCGTCTCCGCGCCCCTACTCGTGCTCGCCCCACTCGGCGCGCACGCCGCCAACGGCTACGCCGGCGCACCGTCGTCGCGGACCCGTGAAATCGGCATCAGCCACCGCAGCTACGGCTTCCCGCCCTCGTCTACTTCTGCCGCACCCGCATCGTCATCCGCCTGCCGCGATGAACTTCAGCCGCCGTCGCCGGGGCAGGACGCGCCCCGACACAGGTTGGAACGTCGCGCTCGACTCGTCGAACGATCAGGGTCTCAACCACCCGGGCCTCGAGAACCATGACCGCAAACATGTGACCCCGGTCGGAGATTCCTCTCGCCCTATTTCGCGTGCCCTCGCGTCTACGACGACGCGGCCCCGGTCGGCAGGATCCACCCCTACAAAGATGGCTCGGCGACGCATAACTCGCCAAATCGGCCGGCTGCTCGCCGTCTGGGCCGCGGTCGCCGCGCTTCCGCTCGCGAGTGCGAGCGCACATACCTCGTCCACGATGCACGTCCCGACCGGCCCCTCGTTCGTCGGCTCGCTGCAGTCCGCGTTATCGACAGCATCATCCAACGTCCTTTATGACGGCACCGCGCAGCTGACCGCCGGCAAGATCCCGTTCCCGTACCAGTCGATGGTCGCCGGCCACGTCACCGTCGTGGACGACCCGATCAACCCCGGCACACGCAAAGTGATGCGCTACGCGGTCGCGGACTCAGACCGGCCCTACTCGGGGGCATCGAACCCGCGAGCTGACCTCGAGACTGCGGGCTATTTCACCGCCGGCTCGGACCTGTACTACTCGCTCGAGTTCCTGATCCCGCAAGGATTCCCGGCGCTCACGAGCCATGGGTTCTTTCAGATCAGCGAGGTCTACGGCCCGCCACACGGCGGCTCACCGCCGATCGGGATAGATCTGTTCCCCGGATCAAATGGCCGTCCGGTCGTGTCATTTGAGCGCAGCGCACCCTACCGCTATGACCGACCGTGGACCGGTCCGACGCTCACCGCGAACTGGCACACGATCGTCGTTCACACCGAGTCTGCGACCAACAACACCGGGTTCGTCGAGCTGTGGTTCGACGGCAAGCAGCAGCAGATGAGCAACGGCCAGATGCGGATCAACTATCCGACGCTCGAGTCTGGGATCAACTGGGACGGCCACACGCCCAACCTGCTCGATATCAACCAGTACCGCAAAGCGGGCGCGTATCCGGGAACCGTGGTGACGTACCAAGCGGCAGCGAAGGTCGGCACCACCCTCGCGTCGGTGATGGGGTAGCGGCGGCATCATCCGCGCCAATCCAACGTCATCGTCGCGGTGCGGCTGGGCAATGGCGTCCGACCTGCCCAGTTGGTTCTCCGGCTGGCGGCGGGCCGACTCGCAATCCAACCGTCGAGCGGCTGGTTTGACTGGTTTAGCTTGGTCAGGTGGCCACCCAACCACAACCTCCAAAGCTGGCCACCTAATCCGCGGCGCGGCTGAAGCCACCGGCGCCGGATCGCCCGCGTGCTCTGCAGCCGGTCGCCTCGCGAGATCCCGCTGCCGGGGGTCAGAACGCTGATCGCCGAGCAAAGAGCGCTCCCGGTTTCGTGCCCGCGGAAAGCACCTCAAACCGTAGCCTCGGGAGACCCGCTCAGCGCAAAGTCAGGTCTCGGCTGGGACACAAAGGGAATGGAGCAGCACAGGCCCTCACACCCGACCAATGGCTCGAGCCACCCGTCGGTCAGCGTTTCCGCTCACGGAGATTTGCGCGCACCCGTGGCGCAGGTTAGAATCACGCGCGGTAGGTGTTGATCGGGGGAGCGTGTCTGGTGCGACGGGCGTTCATCGTTCTGGCCTTCATGGGCGGCGTCTTAGTGGCGAGCGTTGCGGGATTACCTTCCGCATCGGCGACTCGCGCGAAGCCCCGAGTCGTGCACTTCAGGCTGATCATTGAGGGGACGTCGATCGCCAAGCGCACGTTCGTCGTTTCCGGCAAGGCGTCGCTCTGCAACGTCGAGGCCCACGGCACCGTGACCGAGAACGTGACGTACCTACGTGGGCGGGGTGTGACATTCGCGGTGCAACGCACCCAGAAGGGATGGTCGCTCACTCGTGCCTTCACCAACTCGGACATCACCACCCGGGTGCGGATCGTTCGCAAGGCGGACGGCCCAGTGTCGATCACGCCGTCCATTCCAACTAATCGCACATCCCAGATGGTGTGCCAGTCGTTGCTGAACAACCTGAAGAAGCAGCTGAAAGGCAGTACGGACATCAAGAACGCGCACTGTCCTCAGACGAGCGCAAAGGGTTCAGAGGATTGGGGCTTCAAGTTCGAGGGCAACAACTTTGCTCTCCGCAACTTCGGAAGAGACGTTCACGCTCCGACGCTGCCCGGAAGCTGCGGATTCACCCCGTACACGGCGGGTTTCCTCGACATGGCCCACGAGTTCCCCGAAATTCCCGAGGTGGCGTTCGTCCCCAGCCCATTTCCCCCCGTGTGCACGGTTCAACAGCCCTGCGCCGAGGACCTCCAGATCTGGGCTCACCACCACGCGGTCCTCGTCCACATGACATCCGGGGAAGTGACCGACCCGCAGCAGAACGTCGGGAACCCCGCCTTGGGCCTGAGCGGACACGCCACGGACTCCGGCAGGACAGACATCCTGCTGCGCTTCATCCGCCAACCCTGAAGACGGGCGACTAGATCCGAAGTCTGCGACTTGGGGGCTTGCCGCCACGTTCGTCGAGCCATGTGCTGTAGCGCGAGCGCTGTGCCAACCACGCATCCAGATCGGGCTAGAAGGCAGCAACCAAGGCGACGAGACACGTCTCAAATGCCGGAACGGCTATCGAGCGCATCAGTGCGCGCGGGCCGGCTGCTGCTCGTCGACGATCGTTGCGGCGGCGTCGATATGCCGGGTTTGACCTCCCGCGCAGCTGACGACTCACCTCCCGCACATCTGACGACCCGGTAACCGCGCGGGCTTTCAGCGCACGCGCACCTGAGCGCTCGAGACGGTCGTCGCGCCCATGGCGTTGGACGCGGTCACGCTGCAGCTCACACGGCGTCGCTTACGGCCTTTGCCCAGGACCAGCCTGGGCTTGGCAGCTTTGCTCGCTATGCCGTTCACATGCCAGGCGTACGAAAAGCGGTCCGCGTCGCGCCATCTCCCACGCCCGCAGCTCAGCGTCCTGCTGCCGGAGCGCGTGAGCGTCGGGCGACCCATATTCAACGGCAAGACGGTCGGGCTGGCGCTCCGCCAGACAACTCCGTTCTCGAATCGGCTTACATACAGTGCGCCCGAGGTCAACCCGAGCGTCCCTACAAGCCCGATCGCGGATGGAAGCGGGATCGTGAACTCCTGCAGGCTGGGAAGAAACAGCCCGTTCAGCCGGCTGGTTACCGCCTGCCACACGATCGCGCCGGTGTTCGAGGCCAAGCCGGAGGACACTACGGTGGTTCCAGTGGCGAGCCGTCGTCGCATGCGCGTCCCGCACCGCTCGAGAAAAGCACTATTGCCGGGGCCGGTCACGAGCGCGAACTGACCGTCAAGAGTCAGCGAACCCCAGCCCATCCCGTAGACCGGGTCGGGGTTACGCATGAGCTGCACCCCCGGGCAAGTCTGGTGAGCCAAAGCGGGCGAGTTTAGGTCCGCGAACGTCGTCGCGTTAGTCGGATCGCCCCGAACCTCCCCGGTCTGGATGTTCTGAAAGTAGACCGTGGTGGGGAGGTGGTGGTAACTACTCGCGACCCATTCAATCCAATCGGTCCCGACGGCGTCCGGGCTGCAGTCGACCTCCGGGTCGAAAGGGGGCGAAGAGCAGTACGGCACCCCGGGGCTAAGCGTAACCGTGCGAATTGTCCCGTCGGCGAGCGAATAGAGCTCTACCTCGTAGGGCCCGTACGGCGGGCATCTCATCAACACCCAGGGAGGAGCGAGTCCCTTGGGGAGGCACTGCGGGTCAAGCGAGGTCGTCGTGCCGGTCTGGTCATCGATCACGCTCCAACTATTCCACGTGCCGTTCTGAATCGTCCCCTGCAGCAGCACATAATTTCCGCTCGTCCAGAAATTAGTAACCGAGGCAGCCCCCGCTGTGACTGGCCGAAACGAGTCCCCCAAGATCACACTGCCGGCGGGCGCCGAACCAGCTGACCGATGCGACGTCATCGCCGTAGCCGCCGTCGCCCACGCAGCGCACAAGACAAGCGCCACGAAGGCGAGCACGACACGCGCGGCTGATGACAAGTTGGTGCTGACCATACGCGCATCCCAGCCCGCCCGCAACAGAAGACCGCCCATCAAAGTCGGCAGAAGCCTGGGCCAGTACTCCGTACAACCCCAGTCAGTGACCAACCGTTGCGCCGCGCAGAACCGCGCGACCAGTCCCGACGCTCGCTGTGCACGGTGCCACATACCTACACCACGCTCAGACCCCGACAAACGCGTCGCCAGACGATGGCATTGGGTCGACGACCTGAGTGCCGGGTGCATCTCAGACGGGATC
>JADGPH010000134.1 GCA_017882555.1 Thermoleophilia bacterium | reverse complement strand
GTCGGTGCGCAGCTATCTGGAGGTCGTCGATGCCGTCGCCCGCGATGCCCAGGAACACGAGCTCTTGATCGCCGTTGGCATCGCCCAGAGACCGACCCGCGGTCGTCGGTTGGCGTTGCGAGGCGAAGGGCGGCCGCAGCAGGCACTCGACGCGGCCGCACAGATCGCCGACCAGTTGGGGGCCTCAGGGCTCGGATCGGCGCGGATCATTCGGGCAGATGAACTTGCCGAGGCCATCAGGATCGGGAGCGATCCGACATCCGAGGATCTCATCGCCCGCTCCCCGCACGGCCCCGAGCCGCTGCCGATCGACCCAGACGATGCCGGGCCCATGGCCACCGACGAATCCTGGGCCGCCTACCGATGTGACGGGACCTGGCACGCGACCTTCTGGATCAGCCAATGGCCGCGCGGCGAGGTCGACGCGCAGGTCATGGCGCCGCTGGTGCTCGCCGGACGACCCGGCCGCACGACGAGCGTCGTGATGCAGCCGCGGGATCCGACGCGCGCGGTGCGCGACGCCGAGCAGGCGCGCCTCCAGTATGCCGCCGATGACGAGTTGCGCGAACGGGCGGGATTCATGGGCTCGATGCGACGTCGGCGCCAGCAGGCGGCGATCTCCGCTCACGAACGCGAATTGGCCGACGGTCACGCGGCGTACCGGTTCGTTGGATACGTCACCGTGTCCGACCCGACCCGCGAAGGCCTGGAGGCCGCGTGCCTGGCCCTTCAGACCACGGCGCAGCTCGCCCACTGCGAGGTCCGGCGGCTCTGGGGTGAACAGGCCGCGGGCCTCACCTGCACCCTGCCGCTCTGTCGGGGGCTCGGATGAACTCGCCACGGGTGTCCACACGCACGCTCACGACCGCCCATCTGTCCGCGGCGCACCCGTTTCACCTGGGTCGCACCCTCGATCACCACGGGCTCCTGATCGGGCGCGAGGTCATCGCGGGTCGCCCCTTTTCCTGCGATCCGTGGCGGCTGTACGCAGACGGACTGGTCACCAGCCCGGGCATGGTCATCGCCGGGCAGGTCGGACTCGGCAAGAGCGCTCTGGTCAAGACCTATCTCGCCCGCCAGGCGGCAACGGGGCGCCGCTGCGTGGTGATCGACCCCAAAGGAGAATACGACCGCTTGGCCGAGTGGTTCGGCACGACCCCAGTATGTCTGCGCCCCGGTGGACCAACCCGGCTGAACCCACTCGACAACGCCATCGGCACCGATCGCCAATTTGCGCTGGTGGCCACCCTTCTCGAGAGCGGCCTCGGGCGCCGCCTCGACCCGATCGAGCGCGCAGCGTGCGAACGGGCGTGCGTTGCCGCCCGGACGCGTGGTCGTGCCACGCTGGCCGGCGTCCACGACGCCCTGCGGGATCCCAGTGCCGATGACGCGGCGCGCCTCGACACCACGCCCGACCGTCTGCGGACCGACACGCGCTCCTGCGCGCTCGAACTGCGCAGACTCTGTGAGGGCGACCTTGCAGGGATGCTCGACGACCACACGACCCCCGATGTCCGCCTGGACAGCTCCGTGGTGGTCTTCGATCTGCGCGCGCTTCGGCATTCGGCGGCGCTTGCGCTGGTGATGGCCTGCATCGCCGCATGGCACGAAGGCCACGTCGCCCACGACCCCGTTCCGGGCATCCTGGTGATCGACGAGGCCTGGGCCCTGGTTGCCAACACGGCCACGGCCGAGTTCCTGCAGCGCTCCTGGAAGCTCGCCCGCGCGGCGGGCGTACAGAACATCCTGGTCGTGCACCGGATCTCGGATCTGAGCGCCGCCGGCGACACGGGCTCGCGAGTCGCACAGATCGCCGAGGGCCTCGTCTCCGAATCGGAGATCTGCGTGCTGCTGCGCCAAGCGCACGCCGACATCGCCCACACCCGCAGCAGGCTCGGACTGTCGCGCACCGAGGCCGAGCTGGTGACCCGGCTCCCGCGCGGGTGTGCCCTCTGGCGGATCGGGGGCCGGAGCTTTGTCGTTGCCCACACGATCTCGGACGCCGAACGCACGTTGATCGACACCGACCAGGCCATGCGCGCCACGGCCGATCACGCACCGGCCGAGCCGTGATCCCCACGCCGGGATCGATGGTGTTCGCAGTGGTGGTGGTCGGCGCCCTCTGGGTCGCCGCGTCACGTTCGGCCCACGCGCGTACGAAACCGGCGCGGTTCGCGCGATCGTCCGACCTGCGAGGGCTGCTCGCCCGCCGGCCGATCCCCGGCCGGATCACGCTCGGTCGGCGCGGCCGGAGACTCCTTGCTATCGAGCCCCGCCATTCACTGCTCGTGATCGGCCCGCCGCAGACGGGCAAGACGGCCGGTCTGGCGATCCCCGCGATCCTGGAGTGGCCAGGTCCGGTGCTCGTGACCTCCAGCAAGCCGGACGTCCTTGAGATCACGCGATCCGCCCGTATTGCCCGCGGGGAGGTGATGGTCTACGACCCGATCTCGGATCCCAGGGCGTCCATCGGGTGGACCCCCCTTGCGGCGGCGAGCGACTGGAGCGGGGCCCTCGTGGCGGCCCGGGCGCTGATGTCGGCCCTCCCCGAAAGCGAATCCCGCGCCCATGATTTTTGGTATGCCGCCGCCGAAGCCGCCCTGGCCCCGATGCTCCAGGCGGCCGCACACGCCGGCGACATGACGACTCTCGTGTCCTGGCTGGATTCCGGCGAGGAGGCCGACCCAGAGATCGCGCGGATCCTCGTGGGCCGCAACGCCCCCCTGGCCCGCTCGGCCTGGCAGGCGGTCACGGCCCTGGATGCGCGCACCCGCTCCGGAGTCATCGCCACCGCGCGCACCGTGCTCGCCGGGTGGTGGGACCCCGATGTGCTGGCCGCGGCACGGCCCGAACTCACCCCGGCGCGACTTCTCGGCGGCGCGAACAGCCTGTTTCTTGTCGCACCCACCCACGAACAACACCGCCTGCGCAGTATCTACGGGGCGATCGTCTCCGAGATGACGCGGGCCGTGTATGTGCACCGCACCCGTACCGGCCGAGCGCTCGACCCGGCACTTCTGGTCGTCCTCGACGAGGCGGCGCACATCGCCCCGGTGCGGGAACTCGGTGCACTGGCCGCGACCGGCCCTGAGCCCGGCATCCAGCTGGTCACGATCTTTCACGACCACGCCCAGATCCAGGCGATCTACGGCACCGGTGCGGCCACGGTGATCGCCAACCACCGCGCGCGAGTGTTGCTGCCGGGCATCGGCGATCCCGAGACCCTGGAGCGGGTCAGTCG
>JADGPH010000133.1 GCA_017882555.1 Thermoleophilia bacterium | reverse complement strand
GTAGCTGGTTCTGACCGAGCAGCACAGCGTTTCCGGCACCGAGGTGGAACGTGGCGACGAGGCCGTTGATGAGACCGGAGTTCGGGTCGAATATGCCCGACCACAGGATGCCCTCGACCACGCCGGGGAGCGCCCATGGCAGGATCAGGATCGCGATGACCAGGCCGCGTCCGCGGAAGGGGTGCTGTAGGAGCACCGCCATCGCGATGGCGAGGACTGTCGAGACGACGACGCCGACGACGACGTAGAACACCGTGTTGCCGAGACTGTTCATCACCGTGTGGTTCTGGAAGATCTCGACGAAGTTCCCGATCCCGGTGAAACGTGTGGGCGGGTCTAGCGCGTCGACCTTGAAGAATGACTCGATGATCGTGAATGCGGCCGGAACGAGGGCGAGGCCCACGATGAAGATCGCCACCGGGGCGACGAGCACATAGGGCAGCGCATCGAGGCGCCGTCGGGGCGGGCGTGTGGTCGAGGTCGCAACGTCAAAGCGATCACCCTCGACCACCACGCCACGCCCGACATCGTCCGCCCGCGGTGTCGGCCGCGCCGACCCCCGCGGGGCGGACATCAGCCGTTCCTGGCTTGCTGGTTCGCGACCTCAGCGATGGCGCTGATGGCGTCAGCGACACTCATCGACCCGGTCGCCGCGGCGTGCAGGTTGGTGTAGACAGCGTTGGAGAAGGTCGGGTACCACGTGGGCGCGCCTTGCGGGAACACCGGCGATGCGGTTTTGAGCATCGCGGCGAGGTGCGTGCCGTCGGCGAGACTGCCTGCCTGGGCAAGCTTCTCGACGACGCTGATGCGCGAGGGGATGAAGGACGAGCCCCACACCTTGTCTTGGCCGTTGAGGCCGGAGAAGTCCTCCTGCGTCGACGCGGAGTTGAACCACTCGATGAACTTGGCTGCCGCGGCCGGGTTCTTCGCCTGCTTCGGGATGCCCATTCCGTCGGGGTTGGACAGGTTGCCCGCCGGACCGGTGACACCCGGCGTGGGCAGGTACTGGATCTTGTCTGTGACCTTGGAGCTGTCCTTGACGTTGTAGAGGCTGTTGATCAGACCCGAGTAGTCGGACAGCGTGCTTGCCGCCATTCCTTGAGCCATGAGGGTCTGCTCCCCCTGGCTGTCGTTGACGTTGATGTTGCCGGGCGGCACCAGGCCACCCTTGATCGCGTCAACCATCCATTGGGCAGCCTTGTAGCCCGGCGAGCTGGGGTCGGTGAACTGCGGCTTGCCGCTGGCGTCGAGCACGGTGCCGCCGAACGCGCCGGTCGTCTCGTACCAGTAGGTGGACAGGCCCTCGGCCGCCGCGAACGGGATGTTGAGCGGATACTCGACCACGCCTTTGGCCTTGATCTGCTTCAGGTCGTTCGTGTACTCGTCCAGGGTGGTCGGCATCGTCGTGATCCCGGCCTTGGCGAACAGGTCGGTGTTGACCGTGGTGACCATGTAGGAGGAGTCGTATGGGACCCCGACGATGTGCCCGTTCAGGGTGAACGAACCCAGCTGCGGCATGTCAGCCTTGAGCGAGTTGGCGTCGAGGTACTTCTCCAGCGGCTGGAACCACCCGAGCTTGCCCAGCTGGCCCACTCGGGACCAGTCAACGTTCGTCACGTCGGCGAAGTAGGTGTTCGCGGTCGCGGCGGCGGAGATCTTGGTCTGGAGGCTGTCCCAGTCCGACGTGGCCCAGTTGACCTTGATGCCCGTCTGCTGGGTGAACGCTGCCAGATCGGCGGCCGGGGGCGAATCGGCGGGCAGGGCAACGGTGATCGTGACTCCTGCCAGGTCGGTTGACGCTCCCGATGCGGTGGTGCTTCCGCCTCCAGCACTGCAGCCGGCCGCGAGAAGAGCGACGGCCGTTAGCCCGGCGAGTGCGGCCCTCTGCCTGGTCACTCGTGCTTGCCTTTTTTTCATGGTCCTTGGCCCTCCTTTGGGCTGGTCCACACGCGCCGAGCCGGCGCGCATCTGATCAGGTGTGCACACTGTGTTCACTCATGGTCACTTCCTGCGCACTTTTCGCAGACGCTAGAGCTCGTAGGGCTGAGTGTCAACATTTGAGGCGATTTGGGCCACCGACTGATCGGAATGAAGCACTCATACGTTCACTTGCGCAGTCTGACTGCGTGCTCTACCATCGGGGTGTGCGTAGAGCAGACCGAATGTCGGCGATCCTCGAACGAGCGACTGAGACGGGCAGCGTCGACGTCGCGCAGCTGGCGGCGTCCCTGGGAGTGTCCGGTGCAACGATCCGGCGAGACCTGCAGTCCCTGAGTGCCAACCACCTGCTGCTCCGCACGCACGGTGGGGCCGTCGTAGGGGAGGTCGGCCACGAGCTCTCGGTGGGGATCAAGGCGACCCGCAACCAGGCGGAGAAGCGTCGCATCGGCCGGGCTGCTGCTTCGCTCGTCGAGGACGGCGCCGTCGTCGGTCTCACCGGCGGATCGACAGCCACGGAACTCGCCCGCGCGCTCATCGACCGGCGCGGTATCACGGTGGTCACCAACGCCATCAACATCGCCGCTGAACTGGCCACACGTCCGCAGATCACGCTGGTCGTCATCGGCGGGGTCGCCCGACCTTCCTACGAGATGGTCGGGCCCGCCGCCGAGATGATGCTGGACAACTACCACCTGGACATCGCCTTCATCGGTGTCGACGGCCTCTCGGTCCGGGAGGGGTGCACCACGTATCACGAGATGGAGGCCCAGACGGATCGGAACTTTCTCGAGCGTTCCCGCCGCAGCGTCGTCATCGCCGACAGCTCCAAGATCGGGCGGGTGACCTTCGCGCGCATCGTG
>JADGPH010000132.1 GCA_017882555.1 Thermoleophilia bacterium | reverse complement strand
TCGAGCACTTCTCGACGCGCGTCGTGCTAGGTCGACGCCCCCCCATCGAAGGCGTTGAGCTCGAGCCACCGCAACGCTGCGAGTTGCGGATGCCGCTCCTGCTGGGCGGCATGCGGCATGGTATCGGCCTATCGCTCCCGGAGCTGCGTCGGGTCGCCGCCGGCCAGGGTGTCGCGCTATGTGACGATGTGATCGCGGCGTGGGGCGACCGGGCCGTGCGCCTCGATCTCGCCTATCCGATGACTTCGACCACCAAGGAACACGTCGCACACATCGCACAGCTCGCGGTGGCTGCGGTTCGCGACGGCGCCGAAGTCATCGTGTTGCACGACATGGGCGCGAGCGCACAGACGCGCGTCTGTGACCCGATGCTGGCAATCGCCGCGGTCGACAAGGCCCTGCGCGAGGAGTATCAGGAGGATGGCAGCTCGATTCGCCGCAACGCCAGCCTCCTGCTGCAAGCCGCAGGCGTCCGCAACGTCCACGACGTGATGGTGGCGCTCGGTCTTGGTGCCCAGGCCATCATCCCGTACGCGATGCTCGAATACGCCGTTCAGGCAAATCCCGCGCACGCGGTGGCGGCGACGAATCTCTTGCAGGCCCTCCAGAAGGGCATCGAGAAGGTGCTGTCGACCCTGGGCATCCATGAGCTGCGCGGATATGCACGCCTGATGTCGGCGATCGGCGTCCAGCCGGAGATCCTCGAGATCATCGGCATGCCCGGGTTCGTGGCCAGTCAGGGCCGAGGTCTGGGCTTCGCCGGCCTCGAAGAACTGGCCGAGCTCGGGCAGAAGATCCGGACCGGCGAGGAGAGCCACGCCAAGGTCAAGCTCCCGCGGATGTACCCGAAGGTGTGGAAGGCGCTGTCACGGGTCGCCAGCTCCGAGCGCGGCTACGAAGAGTACGCCGAGACCCTCGAGCAGTTGGAACGCGAGCAGCCGGTGGCACTACGTCACGCGGTTGGGCTGCAGCTTGCCCCCGAGGACCAACGCGTGCCCGCCGACCACGTTTCCAGCCGCATCGGCGAACACGGGCTGCCGTTCATCATCAGCTCGATGAGCTTCGGCTCGCAGAGCGAGATCGCCTTCCGTGCCTACGCTGAGGCTGGGGCCCGCGCCGACATGCTCTCAATCAACGGGGAGGGTGGCGAGATCCCCGACATGATCGGCCAGTACCCCAAGAACCGTGGCCAACAAATCGCTTCGGGGCGCTTCGGGGTGTCGTCGCTGTTGATCAATTCCTCGGAGCTCGTGGAGATCAAGATCGGCCAGGGCGCCAAGCCCGGTGAGGGTGGTCACCTGCCCGGTTCGAAGGTCACCGCCGCCATCGCCCGTGCCCGAAACGCGCAGATCGGTTCCGACCTGATCAGCCCCTCGAACAACCACGACCTGTATTCGATCGAGGATCTGGCACAGCTGATCGACGAGCTCAAGACCGCCAACCCTCATGTCAAAGTCATCGTCAAGGTGCCGGTGGTGCCGGGAATCGGCACCATCGCGATCGGCATCGCAAAGGCCGGCGCGGATGTCATTACGCTCTCGGGCTTTGACGGCGGCACCGGCGCAGCCCGGCTGCACGCCCTGCGGCGCGCGGGTCTTCCCTGTGAGCTCGGCACGGTGCTCGCCCACCACGCACTCACCGAGGCAGGGATCCGGGACCGGGTCGAGATCTGGGCCGACGGTGGCCTGCGCTCGGCCGATGACGCCCTCAAGCTCATCTGTCTCGGGGCCAACCGCCTGGGCTTTGGGACCGCATCGATGGTCGCCATCGGCTGCACCATCTGCCGTGGGTGTCAGCTCGACACCTGCCATGTCGGTATCGCCACCCAGATCGAAGACGAGCACGAGGCCCACGAACGCGGCCTAAAGCGCTTTGTCCCGCGCGAGCACGAGGCCGCAACCCAAGCACTGGTGCGTTATTTCACCGACATGGGTGCGGCTATGCGGGCGCGTGCCGGAGAGATGGGTGTCACCGACATCCAAGATCTGGTCGGCCAGGCCAACCACCTCGTGCAGGTGTCCCACTACGAGCGCGTTGATCTGAGCGGGCTGCTCACGCCGGTCCGCGAGCGGGTCATCACCGCACCCGAAGGCCAGGCCCGGTTCTTCCGCGAGTTCAACCCGCCGCCGCCGCACCGCGCCCCGGAGGTTGCCGCACAGCGTCTTGCCGCAGGAGCGGCGCTCGCCGTCGAAGAGGAAACCACGACCGCGGCCGACCGGAACCTCGGGACGGACCTCGCCGGAATGATCGCCCGGTCCCACACCCACGTGAACACCAGCTGGAACTTCGGTGCGCTCGGTATCGACGGCAACGGGACCTACGGCCAGCACGGCGGCAACGCGAACATTGTCGCCGACGCGGAGCATGGCAGCGGCGATGAGCCCATGGTGGATCTGGCGTTTACCAAAGGCGCTGCCGCCGGCTCCGGTCTGGGCGCGTTCAACATCGGGGGCGTGCGCATGCGCGTGTTCGGTGGCGCCCAAGACGGGGTCGGAAAGTGTGCGCTCGGCGGCGAAATCCAAGTCTTGAAGGCCACCAACAAGTACGGCGACTGGGTCGGTGGCCACGTCGGCAAGAGCTTCGCCTATGGCGCACAACGCGGTCTGTTTCTGATCCAAGGCGACACCGACGCGCGTGCGGGCATCCGGCTGTCGGGTGCGGACATGGTGCTCGGCGGAGAACCGCGCGAGCCACTCAACGACCGCAGCGGGTCACTGGCGGCCCGTGCGAACTGCAAGGGCTTTGCGTTCGAGTACATGACCGGTGGTCGGGTGGTGGTCCTGGGCGACCCGGGTCCGTGGATCTGTTCGGGCATGACCGGTGGCGTAATCTACTGCCGCCAGAACCCGGATTGGAACCTCGATAGCGCGGCCATCCGGCGACGTCTCTCAAAGGCCGCCAAGGTCACCGTGCACGACCTCGACGAACCCGATGAGGCCCAGGTCGCCGAGTTGCTCGTCAAGTATCAGCGGGCGCTGATTGAATCCGGCCAGGAGGATGCGGCGGCCAAGATCTCCCCACTGATCGCCGCCCCGGCTGAGCACTTCATCGTGCTCTCCCCCGTGACCCAACAAGCGGACCCGAACATCTCAACCGAATAGCCGGCGGCGTGACATGCCCGGACCGCGGCGTGCGGGCATGTCAACCCCCTGGGACCCTACCGTGGCATGCACCGCTCCGGGCACCCACAGATGCTCGCCCGTGGCAGGTCGCATGCGCCGCGCGCGGCGCGTAAGGGGTGATTGCAGGTCAGCGCCCGACCCACTTATGCTCCCGGGGCCGACGCATCGTGTTCCAGGCCGCCGAGCGACCCATCGCGATGTTCCCCGAGGAGTCCGAATCACATGAAGATGAATCCCCGCTTAGTGCTCGTGTTGGCGGTCGCGATTGTCGCCGTCGGGCTCAGTGGCATTGCGATCTGGCGATCGCTCGGACGGTCCTACTGGGTCCCGTCCCCGAGTTCATCCTTCCTCATCAAGCTGTATTCCCCACTGGATACCACGAGCCCGACCGATCTCGGCAACGGCGAGTCCAACTATGCGGGCAACCCCGCCGCGACACCGACCGTGTATGACATTGACGGCAACGCGAACACCGGCGCGACCGTGGACTACCTGCACGGTCAGGGCGCCCACGTGATTTGTTACATCCCGGTCGGCGTGTGGACGCCGCACATGTTCGACGCAAGCAACCCCCTCTGGGGCCCACTCAAAGGGCAAGCACTCGGGTCCACCGAGCACTGGCTCAATACGAATCCCGCCGGACCGCACTACGCGACACTCATCAATTTGATGACCGCCGAGTTCGAGATGTGCCGAAACAAAGGGTTCGACGCGATCCAGCCAGACGGCATCGACGAGGCCGAGGGTTATGGAGTGCACTTTGACGGTGCGCCGCTCACGATCGCCGAGGTCAACACCTACCTTGAACAGCTCACGCAGATTGCCCATTCGCTGGGGCTCAGCATTGCCCAGATGAACTACGTCGACCAAGCCACGACGCTGTCGCGGTACTTCGACTTCGCGATCGTGGAGAGCTGCTTTGCCCACCACACGTGCGCCGATCTCGCGCCCTATGTGGCGACGCACAAGGCGATCTTCGAGATCGAGTACACGGCATTGCCCGCGGCGTTTTGCCCGGCGGCCATTGCTGGCAACCGAGTCGCAGGGCGTTACGACACCCTGCTCGATGGGAAACTTCGGATTCCATGTAGCTAGTGGTGCGTCGCGGAATTGTTGGACGCCAGTGAGGGCCGTCCCCGAGTGACCTTGGCGATGATTGTTTCGGCGGGCTTCTGCCAGACGAAGGGTTTGGGGTCGTCGTTCCAGTGCTCGGCCCAGAGTTCGATTCCGTGGACTAGCGTCAGTCTTCGGACGTGTTCAGGGTCACGGCGGCGCGAACGAGAGTCTTCAACGCCTCCTCGTCGATCTTCTCGCCCTCGTGGAAGTCTTTGGCACGCCTTGTGTTCCCGTCAAGACTGGAGTTAAAGAGGCCCGAAGGATCCTTCAGAGCCGCCCCTTTGGCGAAGGTCATCTTCACGACGTTCCTGTACGTCTCGCCTGTGCAGATCATTCCGTCGTGCGACCACACCGGAACCCCTCTCCACTTCCACTCCTCGACGACGTCGGGATCGGCTTCCTTGACGAGGGTGCGGAGCCGGCTGAGCATCGTGCCCCGCCAGTCGCCTAGCTCCTTGATTCTCGCGTCTATCAGCTGAGAAGGAGACTCGCTCTTCTGCGACCC
>JADGPH010000131.1 GCA_017882555.1 Thermoleophilia bacterium | reverse complement strand
GGGTGCCCGGCCGGTCGTGTCCCCACCCGTGCGGCAAGCTGACGACACCTCGAACGATCTCGTCGCTCACCTCGACCTGCGCTTCGAGCGCGCCGGCTTCCGAACGCACGCAAGCGAACCCGCCATCCGCAAGCCCGAGCGACTTCGCGTCCTCCGGATGCACGATGAGCGTGCAGCGGCTGCGGCCCTTCATGAGCGGCCCAACGTTGTGCATCCACGAGTTGTTCGAGCGCACATGGCGGCGTCCGATCAGCACCAGTCCCCGGGGCGGCGCGGCGACCCAGGCCGAGAGCCGGGGAACGTCACCGAGGAGGTTGTCGTGCGCCAGTTCGACATCCCCGGACGCGGTACGCAGGACGGCGTCGATCTTCGGAACCATCGGACCGAAGTCGACCCCGTGCGGGTAATCGTTCATCAGGTCCTCCAGCGTGAGCCTGCCGGGCCGCGCGCCGTACCCGTCGCCCCAGGCGGAGACCCGCACGGTCAGGTCGGCGATGCGGTCCGGTCCGCGTAGCGACGTCTGCGCCGACGCCTGCTCGGCATCCACGCCGTGGCGGGCCGCGCGCTCGGCGAAGAGCATGTCGTCGAGCGCTTCGACGTCAACGTCTGCCGCTGGGATCCCGGCGAGGATCGCGCCGAGGCGGATCAGAATCTCCCATTCGTGTGGCCGATCGTCCCGCGGGAAGATCGCGGGCGACCAGCGAGCCGCGCTGCGCACGGCAAAACCCCACAGCGCCTCGTCGCAGTGAGGCTGCTCCAGCGCCGACAGGCCGGGCAGGATGACGTGGGCGTGGCGTGAGGTCTCGTTCAACCAGTTGTCGACGCTGATCATCGCCTCGAGCATCGGCAGCGCCTCCTCGAGCTTCCCCGCATCGGGTGCCGAGAGTGCCGGATTGCCGGCGATCGTGATGAGCCCGCGCACCCGGCCGTCCCCGGGTGTCGAGATCTCCTCCGCCAGACACGACAGCGGCGCCTGGCCGAGAACTTCAGGTGCCTTGCGAACGCGGGTATGCCAGCGGCCCGTCTTGACCGGGCCCCGGCGGCGTGCGGTCTGGGCGATGGGCGTGATGGCGGTCGTGGGAAACATGGCGCCGCCCACCGTGTCGAGATGGCCGGTCAGAACGTTGACGACGTCGACCGCCCATGACGCCAGGGTCCCGAACTCCTGGTTGCAGAGCCCGATTCGGCCGTAGACGACCGCCCGCTCGGTGGCCGCGAGCTCACGTGCCAATTCCCGAATCCGGTCGGCCGGAACGCCACAGGCGGCTGCGGCTGCTTCCGGGGTGAAAGGCGCCGCGGCTGCCAGCACCTGATCGATGCCCCGCACCCGGCCCGTCAGGGCACCGAGGCGGATGAGACCTTCGGCGCCAAGCACCTGGACGATCGCCAGGAGAAACGCGGCGTCTGCGCCGGGAACGATCGGAATCCACTCGTCGGCGCCCTTGGCGGTGCCGGTACGGCGCGGATCGATCACGATCGTGCGGCCACCGCGCGCCCGGATGCGCTTGATCTCGCCCATGATGTCGGGACACGAGAACAGCGAGCCTTGGGACGCCGCCGGGTTGGCGCCCATGACGACGAACAGGTCAGTGCGCTGGACGTCCGGCACCGGAATGCTCCAGGGATTGCCGAACAGTTGGGCACAGGCCAGATTCTTCGGCCACTGGTCGACCGTTCCCGCAGACCAGATGACGGGCATGCGCGGGATACCGGCGACCGCGCCGGTGTAGCGGCTGAGTGAGTAGTTGTGGACGGCAGGATTGCCGATGTAGGCGGTGACCGCCGCGATGCCGTGCTGCTCCACGATCGGACGCAGCAATTCCTCACACCGGGCGAAAGCCTCGTCCCACGACACCTCACGCCAGTCTCTGCCGTCTCGGCCCTCGCGAATCATGGGCACCGTCAACCGGTCCGGGTCGTGGTGCAGTTCGCCGAGGGTGGCTCCCTTTGGACACAGGTAGCCCTTGCTCCACGCATCGTCGCGGTCGCCAGTGATCCGGATGACCTGGTCGCCTCGGGTCGTGATCTCGAGCCCGCACATCGCCTCGCAGAGCGGACAGGTCCGAAAGTGCGTGCGCGTCGGGTCGGATGGCGTCGTTTCGGACGCATTGCCGGATGCCGTATCGGATGTCATCTGAGCCCTCACAGATCAGTGCAGGTCGTTGGCGCATCAAAGCACCCGCCCTCGAATCGCTCGCCGCCGAGGAGAAGCGCGAGTGCGTCCAGGCCGGGTCGAAAGTCCTGGGGGCAGACCCTGCCGGGTGCCGATGTACCCGAGGTGGCTTCTCTTTCCGGTTGGTCGTGAGCAGCGGTCGGCCGTTGTGAGTACCTCGCGCCATGGTCGCTTCTCGATGTGGCAGTACCTCCTGGTGCTGTCGCTGCTCCCGATCCTGTCGGTCTTGAGCGCGGGTGGCCTGCTGGTGGGCGAGCGGGTCCGCGAATCGCAGGTGGCGCGCAGCATCGAGCGGGCCATGACCAGCGTCGCCGACCTCGACAGCTTGCGCAGCGCGCTGCAGGCCGAAACGATGGC
>JADGPH010000130.1 GCA_017882555.1 Thermoleophilia bacterium | reverse complement strand
CAGCCGCCGTCCAGTCATTCCCCAGCTCGACCGGGCAGGGATCGATCGACGCCGCCCGAGGCGGATCCGTCCTGGCCGACGCCGCCGGCAACGACCTCTCCGGTGAGATCGACGTGCAGGGCAACACCTGGAACCCCGCCACCTGGTGGCAGGCCACCTCCACCTTGTCGGCCTGGTCTGACGGTGCGTGGCTCGGCAGTACCTGGACCGGCGACGACTGGCAACCTGCCTCCGACGGCGACCTCAGCTCCGCGCGCTGGTCCTCAGCGCGCTGGTCCTCCGCGCGCTGGAGCAGCGCTGACTGGGATTCCGCGCGCTGGTCCTCAGCACGGTGGTCCTCAGCGCGCTGGTCCTCAGCACGGTGGTCCTCAGCACGGTGGTCGGCTCTGGACTGGTTCTAGCAGATGCGTCGCGCTCTGAGCCCAAAACAGGTCACCTGGGTCATGAGCGCGGCCCTGGCAGCCGGGGTTGTGGTCCGGCTGGCGCAATACCGCTAATGACCATGCAACCCGAGTGAGTCTTTGTACAGTGACGACTCCTTCGCACATCGGCCATGTGCAGGCGGTCACATCTTGTCAACCGTCGACCGTCCCGGTAGAGGAACGATGACCGGACGCATCGGAGGCCAGACTCGGTGCCCGTATGCCGATCGGTAACCGGTCACCGATCCCCATTTGTCGATGCATCGGGGATGCCTTCCCGGTGGGCGATGGCGGTTTCAAGCGACACGCTGTGGTGGAGAAGTTTGGGGAAACCAGTAACCAAGCTCCTTCCCCTCGCCGGGCTTGGGAAACGAGCCGCGGCAGCATTCGCCGCCAGACATGTGGATCAGTCCGCTCACTTCATTGACCGGAACGTCGCGAAACATCCGCGGCAAGTGTTTAGGTCCCACCGTGTCCAGTTGACCAGCGGAAACACCGATATTGTCGAGCCGCGTCGCTTACTGGCGGGCACCTTCGCCCGACGCTGTAATTCGGGTCATCGTCCTACTGAACTGCGCCCTGGCAATTGCCGGGTGTCGCAGCCGGCGGGCCACCGTCTGGCGAGAGCCCGGTCGGGTCGTGGCTGATCGGCGTCTCGCGTACCCCCGCGAAGCTCACCCATCCTGAGTCGTCGGACACGTGAAACCAGATGTTGCTGTTCCACGGAGCCGTGTTGGTCGGGTAGGCGGCCCGGCTGTGTACCCACCCATTAACGGCGATCGACTGGTTGGCGGCGTACCCGTCGACCCGCTTGGACGCGATGTTTGGTGCCGCACGCACCACAGCTCCAACAGGGTCCCAGCGGTTCTGTGCGAAGACTTGATAGGCGTCGCAGCCACCGGACATGCCTGTGACTCCGGCGGGCACTTCGTGCTCCCACGGCAGGTACTGCCACCACCAGGGCGCGCTTCCTGCGGCGACGATTGTCAGGATGACGGAGATGATCACCCCGGCTTTGAACTCACGTGACCACGCCATGGGGCAAGTATCTGTGAACCATTCTCGTGGGCTACGGCGTATCGGTGTGCAGGCCGTAACGATCTGGTCTCGCTCGCGGCTAAAGGGTCAGCACGTGCTTATCCTGCCACCCGCCCTCCTCGACGAGGACTTCCTGCGCTGGGTAGCCGCCGCACCACCCCCGAGGAACGGGCCAAAGTACAGGCCGCTGCTTAAGGAGATGGCGGAGCAGAACGCTCGGCTTGCGCTACAGCCCAAACAACAGCTCGCCGAGCAGTTGAGTGGTGAGCCCGACGAGCTTCTCTATGGCGGAGCCGCCGGCGGCGGAAAGTTGGAGTCGTTGCTGCGCCACTGCGCGCGTCAAATGCTTCACTACCCAGGCAACCGCGGCTTCAACTTTCGTTGGGTCTTCCCGTCGCTGAACCGGACGATTATCCCCAGAGCGATGCTGCACCTGAAGCCGTGGGCGACCTACAACAAGGTCGAGCACACCTTCTACTTCCACAACGGCTCGATCCGCGAGTTGGCCTCGTCGCACTACGCCGACTCTGTCACCGACCAGGGCGCCGAGTACGGAGTCATCGCGTCGAGTAGGTCCCCGAGTTCCTCGAGAGCCAGCTGGACTTCATGAAGTCCCGACTACGAGCTCCAGTTGATGGCCAACGAACTCACAGGGGGTGGCAACGACCAATCCGGGCGGCAAGACGCACGGTCATAGAGCATGAGAGTGAGTCCCGATTGGCGAACGCCAACTGCGACGCGCGCTCTATGGGGCTATGAGCGGATACCGACCGGGATACGACCTCACGTGTGTGTCATCTTGGTTGTCCCTACCTACGAAAGGGGCTCACGATGCGCATCGCGATGGCGAGCGACCACGCCGGCCGTGCACTCAAGGAGGAGATCAAGGCGCTGCTGCGCGCCGACGGGCACGAGATCTCCGACTTCGGCACCGACACCGACGACGCCGCAGACCTCCCCGACCACGTCTACCCAGCAGCCCTCGCGGTCGCGCGGGGCGAGGTCGACCGCGGGATCTTCGTTGACGGCGTCGGCTACGGGAGCGCGATGATCGCGAACAAGATCGCCGGTGTCTACGCCGCGGTGTGCCAGGACCCCTTCTGTGCCGAGCTAGCTCGCTCGCATTCGGACACCAACGT
>JADGPH010000129.1 GCA_017882555.1 Thermoleophilia bacterium | reverse complement strand
GCGCTGCGGCACGCGAATGCGGTCCGAGCCACGCCGTCGCCGCCGGAGTGAGCGACAGGCAGAACAAAAGGCCCATATTGGCCCACAGAACCCGACCGTTGATCCGCTCGACCACCTGCATCAGGTGGTGGTGATTGTTCCAGTAGATCGCCAAGAACGTAAAGCTGAGGAGGTATACCAACAGTTTGGGCAACAGCGGTCTGAGATCCCCGAACCCCGCTCCGCTCGGGGGACGGAGGTCCAGCACCATAATCGTGACGAGGATGGCGATGACGCCATCGCTGAACGCTTCCAGGCGTCCGCGATTCATGCCGCCAGTATCTCATCGATTCGAGGTCTGCAACTCGTTCCCGCGGGCCCTCTCGGGCACCTCGCTCGCCGGATCTCGCCGACTCCCCGGGGCACGGGCGCTGCCCGCCTCGGTGCGGTTGCGGGGGCGTTGCATGGAGACCGACGCGGCCCCGATGTTGGCTCAACACGACGGGCCGGGGCGAGCCTGGGCCCCACGTTCCCAGGGCGCGCGCGATGCGCTCGACTACGGCGCGAGGAAGATCGGTCTCGTCACTGCGAAGAAGTGGTTGGAGTGGAGTCCCGAGATCTTCATCAGGCTCCGGGTGAACCAGATGCCAGAGGTATTGGCGAAGATCGCATTGTGCGCTACCACGAAGTGGTATTTGGTCGGGAACCAGCTCAGGATGCCGGTCGTCGCGTGGGCCATCACGGTGTCCGTGTCATCGGTGAGGTTGATGTTGTTCGTGCCGATGACGTTGTGGGTGAACTCACTATCGTTCACGGAGGAATTCGCCGCGTGGCCGTGCAAGGAGACCCCTGCGGGTCCGTTGCCCGGCGTGAAAGGACACCGCATGGCCAGGCTCGCCGTGGATGGATCCGACGTGGTCGTGCGGCTCAGTCGCCTGGAAAAGCTCGGGGCGCTGCGCGGTGACGTGCGAATCCCGCTCGCCTCAGTGACCGCGGTGCGGGTCAGTGACGATCCCTGGTCGGAACTCCGAGGCATTCGTGCGCCGGGGACCGCATTCCCCGGGGTGATCTCGCTGTGCACCCTCCGCGGATTCGGGTTCCGATACTTCGCGGCCGTCTATCGCCGACAACCTGCAGTCGTTATCGAAACAGACGGGGCACCCTTCGATCGCGTCGTTGTTTCATGCGCCAACCCTCGTGTTCAGGCCGAGTACATCGAGCGTGCCCTGCCAAGGTCGGCCTGATCGGCGAGCGTGTCGGACTGCCGGCGTCGAGCGGGCGATCGCACGCGGTGTGTCGCGTTGCGCATGCGGTCTGGAACACGCATCCGGCGTCCCCGAACAGGGGCGGCGCGATCTGCCCGAGATGTGGCGGCCCGCCGGGGGCGGCCGCCACATCTCGGCGACGGATCCCCACCATGCGGTGGGTCATATGCGCGGTACCCGTGGTCGCGCCGGTCCGCTGACTGACGCCCGTTAGGCCGACTCGAACGGGGGGTCGGCGATGGACCCGGAGAGTTCCGGAATCCTCTCGATGACCCCTTGTGGCGGTCGTTTGCGGGTGATGAACAACGCTGCCACGGCACCGAGCGCGGCGATCGCGGCGCCGACGTAGACCGCAGGTGCGAGGCCGTTGACGTAGTCCTGAGGGGTCTGGTAGCCGCCATTCTGCGAGAAGACGGTGGCGAGCACGGACACCCCAAGGACGCCCCCGAGTTCCCGGATCGCGTTGTTCGCGCCGGACGCCTGACCCTCTTCCTGCGGCCGGACCGATCCGAGCACGACATTTGCGACGGGGGCAAAAAAGAGGCCCATGCCGATCCCGGCGATCACAAACGGTCCGACCAGGTCGGAATACGCGACGGTCGGTGATGCGACCGCCGCAAGCAGGGCGAGCGCCACCGCCTGCAACGCGATGCCCGCCGCCATCAGGGAGCGCCCGCCGATCTTGTCGGAGAGCGCTCCGGCAATCGGTGCGACGATCAATGGCATGGCCGTCCAGGGCAGCACCCGAAGCCCGGCCGATAGCGGCGAGTAGCCCTGCACGGTCTGCAGGAATTGGGTCAGCAGGAAGATCGCCCCGAACATCCCGAAGAACATCAGCATCGACGCGATGTTGGCGGCGGTGAAGGTGCGGTTGGCGAAGAAGCGCATCGGCAACATCGGCGCGGCCGTCCTCAGTTCCCAGACCACGAATGCCACGATCAGCACCGCGCCGATCGTGAGTGACGCGACGACCGGGGTGCTGCCCCATCCGATCTGGCTGCCGCGGATGACCCCGAAGACGACCCCGAGCAGGCCGGTGGACGCCAGCCCGACGCCCGGCAGGTCGAGCGATTTGTTCGGGCCGTTCGATTCGTCCAGTCGCCGCATCGCGAACGGAATGAGCACGAGGCCGATCGGCACATTCAGCCAGAAGATCCACTGCCACGAGAACCCCTGAACGACGGCGCCCCCGACGACGGGACCCAGGCCGACCGCAAGGCCGCCGATAGCACCCCAGATACCCAGCGCCGCGCCGCGGCGCTCGGGCGGCACCGCCGCCGAGAGGATGGTGAGGGTCAGCGGCGCGACGATCGCACCGCCGACGCCCTGGAAGGCACGCGCGGCGATCAGCCAGTCGATCGATGGCGCGAGTGCCGCACTGACTGAGCCGAGCACGAACACTGCAATGCCGACGGTGAACATCCGGCGGCGCCCGAACCGGTCGCCGAGTGCGGCGCCGGTCAAAAGCAGGACCGCGAAGGTCAGCGTGTAGGCGTTGACGGTCCACTCGAGCTGCTGGATCGTGGCGTGCAGATCGCGGCGAATGGTCGGCAGGGCAGTGGACACCACGAGGTTGTCGAGCGTGACGATAAAGAGCGCCGCGGAGGTGAGGATGATCGTCCACACCGCCATGTTGCGCCCACCGGATTGGCTCATGACCGTCCTTTCTCGCACTGATGTAGTGAGTAGTTACTAGCGTTCATGGTCAAAAAAAGGGATTAGCTTGGGCCGCCGGGACAGCTCTGGAGCATTCGCGCGGCCCATGGCGCGTCGGATCGCGCAAGGTCGAGGGCGGCAAAAACATTCATGAGCATCCCGTGGGCAAAGAACATCGTCACGACCTCTGTGGATGCGCCGGAGACGCGTTCGACGTATTCGAATAGCGCGCCGTAGCCTGCCCGCACGGGCTCCTGGATGGCGACGTCGTCGCAGGCGGCAGCGTAGGCCTGCATCTGGGCCTTGAGCATCTGGCGGTCGCTGAGCAGTGTCCGATAGCGCTGGCCGATCGCCTCCAGAGCTTCCTGCCCGCTTAGTCCGTCGGCGGCCTCCTGGAACGCAACGAGCGTCTCGCTCAGACAGGCTGTTGCGGCGGCGATGAACAGATCCTTTTTGGTCTTGAACAGGCGAAACAGGTAGGGCTGTGAGATGCCTGCATCGCGAGCGATCGCGTCGGTCGATGCTCCGTGGTAGCCGTGGTCTGCGAAGTGATCACGGGCGGCTTCGAGTACCGCGGCGCGGCGCTCTTGTGCGGTCATGCGGGTGGTGGCTGCCATCTCGGTAGTGAGTATTCACTTACTACCCGGTGATGTCAAGATCGGTCACGTCCCATCACGCGCGCCGGACGCTGCACACGGCGACATGCCGATTCGTGCTCAGCGGGCCCCGGGCCGGACGCCCGTCAGCAAGGCCATCTCACGCCACTTCCACGCACAATCGACGTCGATCAAGCCCGTGCCGCGCATCCACCGAAGTTGGGATTCCACATCGATGCAGCGATTCGACGCATCTTCTTGGTCGGGCGCGTTGCCAATTGCGGCCAAGAACGCCGCGTGCAGCCGTGCCGAAGGTGAGCTCACGTGCTCGAGGTTTGCGAACACTGCTCCCGGCGCAAGGCATCGGAAGATCTCGACGAGCAGCTCGTGTTTGCGCGCGTGCTCGAGGTGGTGGATGGCAAAGGACGAGACCACCGCGTCGAACTGCCCAAGATTCGGGAGCGCTGCGCCGAGGTCGTGCTCGACGATCGCCACCCGAGGGTCCGCGGCGAAGCGCTCGCGCGCGGAGACCAGCATCGTTGGTGAGATGTCCAGACCGACGAACGTGGCCCCGGGGGCGGCGCGTCCGCAACACATCGATGAGATGTCCGGCACCTGTGCCGAGATCGAGGACCCGGGCGACCCCCTCGGGGACGAACTCGTCCATCACCTCGTCGCCGTCATTCGCGCGCCCGAGGCTCCCGCGGCGTCGCATGAACTGCGCCGCGTGTGCGGGCGATGCCCATTCGGCTCGACCCGTTGGCTCCGAAGGGACCATCCGCGCACTGTTTCATGACGTCTGCGCACGCTCAACTGGCCGGTGCGGTCCGATCCCGCTCTTGCGAACCGAACCTCCGTGCGCACGTGGCTCGCGGCCGGTGAGGATGCGGGCCACCTGCCGCTCCCGGGTCGACGCTGGACCCCTGTCGTATCATCAGCGCATGTGCAGCTGGGTTCCCGGAGCCGGTCCCTGCCACAGCGACGTCCGCGCCGGCGTCGGACTGCGGCCGACAGCTCGCCCGAGCCGGGGACCTCGCCTCAACGGCGAGGACCGGACGTCACCGGCGTTGTCGGTTGCGCGAGCCCGGTGGTCTTTTTTGGGGGCGTCGATCCCGAGGTGCGACGCCGCACGCGGTGCAGTCGGGGCACAACGCCGGCTGCGTTTGACACTGACAAGCCACGCAAGCGCTGGTGCAGGGTCGCCGACCGCAGCGGTCGATGGCAATGCCACCGGCAGCAAAGGAGAACGAAATGCCAACGCGTGACCGTGCTCCAGCCGGAGCACCCTGCTGGGTTGACCTGATGACCTCCGACGTCGACGGTGCCCGGGCGTTTTACGCCCAGCTGCTCGGCTGGAGCGCCGAAGCACCAAACGAGGAATTCGGCGGCTACTTCTCCTTTCTCAAAGACGGGGTCGCGGTCGCCGGCTGCATGCGGAACCAGTCCGGTGGGGAGGTCCCCGACATGTGGGGGATCTACCTCTGTTCGAATGATGCCGACGCAACGCTTGCGCGCGCCGCCGAGCTTGGCGGTCAGGTTGTGGTTCCCAGCATGAAGGTGGGTGAGCTCGGAACGATGGCGGTGATTCTCGATCCGGGTGGCGCCGCGATCGGCGTCTGGGCACCGATTGGCTTCCACGGATTTGGGGTCTACGACGAGCCCGGGACACCCAAGTGGTTTGAGTTGCACACCACCGCCTACGACACGGCAGTGAGCTTCTATCGTCGGGTCTTCGAGTGGGAGACCCAAGTGGCGGGCGATTCCCCCGAGTTCCGCTACACCACCGCCGTTCACGACGGTGAGAACATCGCCGGCGTCATCGACGCATCCAGTTACCTTCCCGAGGGCGTTCCATCGCATTGGGTGACCTACTTTGGTGTCCCGAGCGTTGACGACGCCGTCGTGAAAATTGCGGACCTCGGCGGATCGGTCGTCATGGCCGCCCAGGACACGCCATATGGTCGTTTGGCAGCGGTCGCTGACCCAACGGGTGTCCAATTCCGCATTCTGGAGGCGAACGCCTAGGGGACCGGCTTGCCAATCGACGAGGCTCCACCCTCTGTGTGTCGCCCACTGGCCGTGGTTCCCTGATCAGACGCGCGGGGGCCATCGGCGGGCGACGGCCGGTCTGCAGTCGTTGGTCGGTACGGTCACGGACGTCCGGTCGCCCCGGTCAGACATCTCATCGAGGGAACACGTCGACCGGTCGGTTGGCAGTCCGGATCTCATGTGGGGGCGCTGAGAACCGGACGCGAACTGTGCTGGGGCGCGAGGGGCCGCTGGTAGGGTAATCCCGGACGGAGCGCGCCTCCATGATTCCGCCCCGCGCCACGGAAGCCCGCGAGGAGCGTAGTGAGAATCGTCGGCCCACTCGCGATGTCTGGTGCAGTTGACCATGTCGGCTGGCGATGGTCAGCAGGCCCGTGCATTGCGCGCCGGTTGTCAACGTGATCGGCGGGGATCTGCTTCTGGAGTGCCTGGTTGTCGTCGGAGTCGTCTTCGCGATCAACATGGTTCCCGCCTTTGGACCGCCCACGTGGGCGGTCCTGGTGCTCCTGCGTGTCCAGACCGAGGTGCCAGGCTGGGCACTGGTCCTCCTCGGCGCAGTCAGCGCCGCCGGGGGGAGGCTTGCGCTGGGCACGATGAGCCGCGCGCTGCGGGGACGCTTTTCCTCTGCACGTCTCGAGAAGCTCGCGGCGGCCCGCACGCTGCTGTTGTCCGGTCGGACGCGGGGAATCGCGGTGCTCGCGTTGTTCGCGGTGTCACCGCTGCCCTCAGCGCAACTCTTTGTCGCGGCGGGCCTGCTCGATGTCCCGCTGTTGCGCTTTACGCTGGCGTTCTTCGCGGGCCGGATCGTGTCCTACACCTTCTACGTGGCGGTCGCGACGATCGCCGAGCGCAGCCTCGGCGATCTGGTTCGCCAGAGCCTCATCTCCCCGGTCGGCATTCTGCTGCAACTCCTGATGGTCGGTGTCGTGATCGTGATCGGCAGCAGTGACTGGACTCGGGTCGCCGCAGCCGCGGAACGTCGGCGTCACCGGCGCGCCGAGCCGAGTTGAGCGGCGTGCAGGTCCGACCCGCAACCCACATGCGGCCAATGCATCCCCGGTGTGTTGGCGCACGCCGCACCCCGTGAGCCGCACGACGGCCCCCGATAACCCACACCTGCACGGGGTCGGGAAACCGTCCGTGCGCGACGTGTTGCGGACCCGTGGCCCGCTCGCGGTGGCGCTGGTCAGTCTCGGCCTCGGCATCGCCCTGGCCGCGGCGGGGTGGGGGCACGCCGCTGATGGCGTCTGGGCCGCAGGGGTCGTCATCGTTCTGCTCCCGTTGGCGGTGGACGTCGGTCGGTCGCTCTACCACGGTGACGTTGGCGTTGATCTGATCGCGCTCGCAGCGATGGTGGGGACGCTGGCGATCGCCGAGTACCTCGCTGGGGTCGTCGTTGCCGTCATGCTCTCCGGCGGCAACGCGCTTGAAACAGCGGCCAGTCATCGCGCGCGCCGCGAGCTCACGAAACTGATCCAGCGTGCCCCGCGGACCGCGTTGCGCCACGGCCCATCTGGCATCGTCGAGATACCCGTTGACGACGTCCGTCCCGGGGACGTGGTGGTGGTGCGTGCCGGAGAGGTGGTGCCGGTCGACGGTGTGGCGCTCGGTGGGCGCGCCGTGCTGGACCAGTCGGCGCTGACCGGTGAGTCGCTGCCCGTGGTCGTGGAGCCCGCGGGAGTAGTCCACAGCGGCACCGCGAATGCAGGTGACCTCTTCGAGATGCGGGCGCTCCGGCCCGCAGCCGAGAGCGCCTACGCCGGACTGGTGAGGCTGGTGCGGGCGGCCGAGACCCAGCGGGCGCCGTTTGTGCGTCTCGCCGACCGGTTCGCGGTCATCATGTTGCCCTTTACTCTCGTCGTCGCCAGCGCCGCGTGGCTGTTCTCGAGCGACCCCGTGCGCGCGGTCGCGGTCCTGGTGGTCGCCACGCCGTGTCCGCTGATCTTGGCTGCGCCAATCGCACTGATCTCCGGCGTGGCCCGGGCGGCGCGGGTCGGCGTGATCGTCAAGGGCGGCGGCGTCATCGAACAGCTGGGTAGCGCCCGTACCGTGCTGTTCGATAAGACCGGGACGCTGACCCGGGGTGCCGTGCAGATCGAACGCGTCGTGCCCATCGGCCGGGTCACAGAAGACGAGCTGCTCACCCTGGCGGCGTCCGTCGAGCAGTACTCGGTGCATGTCACCGCGGTGGCCGTCGTCCGGGCTGCGCGCGAGCGTGGCCTGCTGCCGCTTGACGCGATCGACGTCGTCGAGACTCCCGGTGCCGGCATTCGGGGACGCGTTGGCCAGGTCATGGTCGCCGTCGGCGGCGCCGGGGGTGATGCGAGGCTGACCGCCCGACGCGAGCAGCGCCCGGGTGGCATGGTCATTGCCGTCTGGATCGACCAGGACCTCGCCGGCGAGATCATCATGTCCGACCCCCTCAGGCCGGACGCCCAGAACCTGGTGGAACGCCTGCGCCGCGCTGGCGTCCGGCATGTCGCGATGGTCTCGGGGGATCGGAAGGAGGTCGCTGATGCGACCGCGGCGGAGCTCCGACTCGATGCGGTCTACGCAGATCAATCACCGGCGGACAAGCTCAACGTGGTGCGCGGGATGCGCGCGTCGGTTGATCTGCGGCCGGTCGTCATGGTCGGCGATGGCATCAATGATGCGCCGGCCCTCGCGCTTGCCGATTGCGGAATTGCCCTTGGGGTTGCGGGCGCGACGGTCTCTTCCGAGACCGCGGACGCGGTCATTACCGTCGATCGCATCGACCGTGTCGCCGACGCGATCGAGATTGGACATCGGTCGCTCGGGATCGCGCGCCAGAGTGTGATCGTCGGCATCGGCCTCAGCGCGCTCGCGATGCTCGTGGCCGCGCTGGGGTATCTGCCCCCGATCGCGGGCGCCCTGGTCCAGGAGGCGATCGACGTCGCGGTGATTCTCAACGCATTGCGGGCCCTCGCGGACTAGTGCCGGCTGTCGAGGCATTTACGCCGGTGCACCTCATCGAGACTGGGTCGCATGCCTCGGTCCGGATCTCTCGGGCCGCGATCTTTGCATTGGCGCCGGGGAGCCAGGGCATGGCAATACGTCGGGCCGCGGATGCTCGACGGCCAACCACAGGTCCTCGCCCGGTTGCCAGCGATTGGGTCGCTGCCGACGACGGGGACCCTTCACGGAGTGACGTTGAAGGCCGGTCGGTCGGGATGTCGCGAGATGTGGTGCATCGCGCTACTCCGCTGCGGCTCCGCTCGGCGGGCTCGATGGCGAATCTTGTGTCAGGTGGCGGCGCACGTACTGATCAAAGCGTGTCGGCGGGCGTCCCAGCAGCCAGGAGAGCACGTTCGGGTTGCCCGTGATGCCGTAGCGCCCGTAGTGGTCGAAGAGCCGGACCATTGCGTCGCGCCGGAAGTCGTCCTCTTCGCTCACGCGCTGGCTTGAGGACGCTCGAGCCACGCGGAACGCATCCGCGACGGGGACCTGCTCGGCGGTAACGAGCCGCCCGGACTCGGCACTGATCACGGCGGCGAGTTGATGGGCGTTCAGATAGTCGGCCCCGCACAGTTCATAGGTGGCGTGGTGGTGTTCGGCATTGGTCACGACCAGGGCTGCGACCTCGGCGACGTCTTGGAGATCGACATGCGCGAGCCGGGTGTTCAGATCGTACGGCTGTGAGAGCACGCCGCTCGCGGTGACGCGCGCGATGTCGATGTTTTGCATGTAGTGCATGGGTTGGAGGATGGTGAAGGCCATCCGCGACATGAGCACGACCCGTTCGATCGCCAATTTGGCCTGATGATTCAGGAGCGGTTCGAGCTGCGGGTGGGTCACCGAGAACTGCACGAGGTGCTCGACGCCGGCCCGACGTGCCGCGGCAACGACAAGGTGACCCATCTCCGCTTCGCGCGGATGCAGAGGAGGCCCGATGTGGATGACGGCCCGCACGCCCTCGAGTGCGCGTGAGAGGTCGCCCGGGTTGAGCATGTCGCCGACGATCACTTGGGCCGCGCCGAGATCTCTGAGCTCTTCGAGATCCCGCGCAATATCGAAGGCCCGCACGTTGTGCCCGCGCCGCGCGAGCGCCGCCACCACGCTTCGACCGGTCCGGCCATTCGCCGCGGTCACGAGAATCATCTGGAGGTCTTTCCGTGTTCGCCGCGACCAGCACTCGGTGTCACATCAGGACGTGCGGCACCAGGGGATTGGCGCGCCAGGAGTGCACCCCATGCGTCGCCGCCGGGGACAATCGGGCGCGGTGGATCCGCCACCAGCACATGGGCCTCGCCGCTCGTGATGGCGAAGATGATTGCGTCCGCGGCGAGCTCGGGAGGGTCGGGGATGATGCCCCACGCCCCGCGCGCCAATGCACCGGCACGCAGGTTCTGGTGGAACGCCGTGGCCGTCACCGACGGATAGACGACCGAGACCGACACGCCGGCCTCCGCGAATTCCAACCGTGCGACTTGGGAGAGCATGTTGAGCGCCGCCTTGGTGGCCGAGTACCCACCCAAACCCGGGAAGACCCGCAGGGACGTGGCCGAACTCACGTTGACGATGGCCCCCCGGGATCGGGCACGCATGCCCGGGAGCACCGCCTGCATCAGTGCCAGCGGGGCGATGACGTTCAATTCAAACACGGCCCGCAGGTCACCAGGATCAAGGTCGAGCACGGGCACGTGGAGTCCCTGCCCGGCGTCGTTGACGAGCACATCGATCCGACCATAGGTCGCGAGCGCTCGGGCGACCAAACGTTCCACCTGTGCGCGGTCGGTAACGTCGGTGGGTGCTGCGAGCGCGTTCGGCAGTTCGGCTGCGAGCCTCTCAAGCCGGTCGGCCCGCCGCGCGGCCAGGACGACCGTGGCACCTTCATCAGTGAGTCGCCGAGCGGTCGCTTCGCCGATCCCAGATGAGGCGCCGGTGACGATGCATACGGCTCCCCCCACGTCCATGG
>JADGPH010000128.1 GCA_017882555.1 Thermoleophilia bacterium | reverse complement strand
GCGAGGCGCTCAACAGCAACAACGTCAACGTTCTCGGCGGACTGCTGATTCCTGCGTCGATCCTCGGCTTTGCCCAGGCCTCGGGTGGTGGTGTGTTCGTGGCTGCGTCGTACGCCGGTATGACGGCCCTCTGCCTTGCCGTCGCCTATCTGGGTCGCGGCATCGGACGAGTTGCCGGTGTGTTGGTCATCGGGGCGTATCTCATCTTCGTCGGCGTGTTAGTGGTCTGGTGATCGTGGGATCTCTCACGCCCGAAACCGCTCGGGAGATCGCGCGAAGAGGTAACCACCATCAGACAGAACTGCAGGGGTTGAACGCGCCGAACGTGTGACGCGCGCGCGTGAGAGGGGGCGTTCGGCTGCGATGTGCCGGATTTCCGAACTCGCGCACTCTGCTTCGACGAAAGCCGCTCTCGGACCAAGCCCGGCAATAGGACTCCCTTGCGGTCCCCGCGCAATGTTGCATGAGTGCTCAGCTGAACTGGAGCGGTCGGTCCACGGGCAGGGGATCGGTTCCTGTCACTCCTGGAACAACAGCGTCCCGCCGACGACACCTGTCGAGTGCGTGCCCGGGAACCGGTCGTAATCCGGCGGAATCCGGCCACCCAGCGCTGGCCCTGCGTGCAGCCACGGGACCCGCCGGTCTGCGCCTCGACCCCGTACCCCCGCCACAGACCGGACCTCAGCCCTTCACGCGGGCGCGAAGGGCGCGGGCGGTCTCCGGATCGATCGCTGCACGGACACGCGGCAGGATCGTGATTGAAAACGCGGCGATACCGATTGTTGGCAGGACGGCCGCGGCATCGAGCACCCACGTCCAGGGCGTGCCATGCCCGTGGTCGACCATCGGTTCTGCCAGGACACGCAAGAGCAGGCCTGCGTTGACGAGCCAGAACGCAATCCAGCCACCCGTGCGTCCAGGCCGGGTCCCGCTGACCCGCGGGAACATCCAATGGGCGACGCCCATCACCAAGAGCAGAAAGAAGCCCACCAAGAGCAGGTGGGCGTGCAGCGCGGGCCATGGTGCTCCCGCCGCATGGCCGCGGGACTGCTGGATGAGCATCCATGATCCGATGCCCATCCCGATGATCAGGTAGGCGAGGGCGCACCGCACGCACCAGCGACTCAAGAGCGGCATGTGTTCTCCGTGAGGTCGTATGCATGGCGCAGGCTCCGCCTGCTTAAAGCGTACGCTGCCAGCCGGTCGTGCGGTCGTCGGGCGAAGGGATCCAGGCCGCGGGCACGCGATCGATGCAGGATCATTCTCGACCGCAGTGACGAGGCGAGTCGCTGGTCACCTTTGCCCTCTGGCATAGAACACCGATCGAAGACCACCGCGTTACCTGGCTGGTCATCAGGAGGACGTGGCCAGTGACTACCTGGAAGAAGCTCTTGCAGTGGTTCAAGCGGATTTGGGCTGTCGTGAGCGGAGAGCGGCCCATCGCCCGGAACCACGACATAGCGAGGAAAACCCACGTGGCGAGCGGGCTTCCAGAAGATAGGGACGGGGGGAGTCGAACCCCCACGACCTCTCGGCCAACGGTCTTTGAGACCGCGCGGTGCCTTACGTGTGGCCATCGGTGGAATGCTGCTGCCAACCACATCCAGCAGGGTCGCGGATGCCCCGCCTGCCTACGAGTAAGCCAGGAGGAATGGAACCGACGGGCTGCTGCCGAACACATTGCGTTTGAAGAACCGGTCGTAACCGCGAACGACCATGCGCCCGTGAGGTGTGTTGTCTGCGGATACCGCTGGAGCGTCACCCCGAAGAAGATCTTTGAGGGTCGCGGGTGTCCACGATGCTCGGGGCGCATTGTGAACCAGGCCGAGTGGGATGACCGAGCGCGAGCGGTCGGCATCGCATGGGAGCGTCCGATGCGGAACTCCCACAGACGAAGCCCGGCCCAGTGCCTGACGTGCGGCCATCGACGGTCGCCGTGGCCTTCAAACGTGAGCCGGGGGCAGGGCTGCCCAGCCTGCCACGGCCCCGGATTCGATTCCTCGGCTCCGTCGCGGCTGTATCTCCTTGTCATTCCAGGCCCTGGACTCATCAAGATCGGCGTTACGGCGCAACACCGGGTTCGCCTCGAGCGTCACCGCGGGCGGGGATGGCAGGTCGTCAAGACATGGGCGCTTGACGACGGTCAATCGGCGCTGGACCTCGAGATGGCTGTTCTTGGTTGGTGGCATGAATCTGGCGCGACCCAGTGTGAGCGCGACGAGGTTCCCGCCGGCGATGGTTTCACCGAGTGTGTGCACGTTGGCCGCGTAGATGTGCCGGGCACGCTGGCGTTCATCGAGGGCCTCAGCACCGAAAGCGAGGCGCCAAGACCCCGGAGCGGCTAGGTCTGCGCCGTCCCGCCATTATAGGGCGGCGCGAATAGTGTGAAACACACGCCACGCATAACGTCTTGCGCTGGCTCGACCCCGGATTAGGCCCTGGCTACGCCGCCCCGGCGGCTTCGGATGTGGCGGGAGCGTCACGCGCAGCACGCTCACGCTCCCTACGCTGCGACTCTTCTCGGAGCGGTTCTCGACTTGACCGTAGGAGGGCAGGGCGAGGCACGAGCAGAGGCCACAACCACTCGAGGTGAGCGCGACGGATCGATCCTTACGAGTGCCCGTTTTCGAGCCCCCGGTCGGCCCTCAATTCATTCGTAACGACGGGTGAGGCGCTCTAACGGACAAACGACAGCTCGACCAGTGTGACTGGGAATTCCGCGGGGAATACCTCCGGCTACCGCGAACTCGGCAAGGACGCCCGGCGACCGCGTCGTGTCCTTGTTCGACCGCACCGACGGTGCGCTGTGGTGCGAATGGCGTTTCCTCGTCACTCCGCCAAGTGATCAGCGATGGCGCTCGCCCAGGCGTCGATCTCGGTCCAGTCGCGGAAGTCGCCCTCCGGGAGCATCGTGCGGGCGGCTGGCAGCTTCCTGATCGCCCGTTCCGAGAACCCGAGCTCGCCCGGGTCCAGGGCTCCGAAGAAGACGCGATGGTCCTTGGGTCCGATGGCACCTTGGAACTCGGCGATCTCCTTGGGCTCGGCGGCGACTTGCAGGTCCCGCCCCTTGGCGTCGGTGAGCTCGGTACCCAGCGGGCCGCTGCTGAACAGCCAGACCGGCTTACTGGCCAGGACGGTGCGGTTTCGCTGAACGAACGCGGAGGCCTCCTTCTGCCAGTGCGCTGCGTAGACGGCGCTCCCGACCACGAACGCGTCGTAGCCGGTCAGGTTGTCCACGGCCTCCACAGGCCGCGCTTCTGCCTCTTGTCCGGCCTCCCCCAGCTTGGAGGCGATTCGCTCGGCGATCCCCTGGGTGGCGCCGTGCTTGCTCGCATACACAACGAGTGTCGACATGGTCAGCCTTCCGTCTTCATCGTGGGTTCGGGGCGACAGGCCGCCCAATGCCGATCGACCTCTACACGACAGGACGTTCGCCGCTGGCGAAGGCTACTCTGCCGCCTGAGAGTGTGAGGACCGATTCACACAGTCGGGCTCGGCTCGTGGGTTCGACCCAGGAGGGACGTTGGTGTGCAATCTGAGCCCGAAGTGATGCTCTTGGACCGGTACCTTCCGCACTACGACGTCACTGAGACGCACGCCGTCGTCGTCGACGCAGACACGGACCTCACGTGGCAGGCAGTCCGGCGGAGCGACCTTTCCCGGTCCGCTGTGATCCGAGTACTCCTCGAGCTGCGGAGCCTCCCCAATCGGCTGCAGCGGGTCCTCAAGAAGCGGCCCTCGGCACCTGCCCGCCCGCCGTTAACCCTCGACGACATGGAGCGCGCCGGATTCGTACTCCTAGGTGAACGGCCCGGCCACGAAATCGTGTTCGGCGCTGTCGTCCAACCGTGGAAAGCGGTCACCGACGACAAGTCACCGCCGCAGGTTGAAGCCGATCAATTCGCCGCCTTCGACACCCCTGGGTACGTCAAGGTCGCCTTCAACATCAGGGTTCAGTCCTACGGCAGCGGGCGCGCCCTCATCACGACTGAGACACGGACAGCTGCCACGGACCCCACAAGCCTCCGCCGGTTCGCCCGCTACTGGATGCTCGTTGGCCCGTTCAGCGCGTTGATCCGCCGACTGACGCTGCGGATCGTGAAATCCGATGCCGAGCAACGACCGGCTCAGGACCAACACCCGTCCACCTGACGCGTGAGCCTAGCGGCTCGCCATGGTTGGTCGACGGGAACCAGTGGATCGGGATCGGGAGCTCGGGTTCCGGTACGACGCGCGCAGTCGGTGCTCCGTCGGCAACCTCGGCGCGCAAGTGGTCTGGATCCTCGCCTAGTCGGAGAGAATCTGCGTGGTCGGGAGGGAGGCGGGGTCGTAGCTCATCAGGTCACGTTGAAATTCAGCATCACCGTCGTGAGGAGACTGTCGTAATCCCCGGAGCACGCGTCGTCGGTGAACGCGCAGATCTCGTCCTCTGACCAACCTGCCCGGCGCGCGCCGCGGACGCAGCGGCCAAGGATGGCGAACGCGTTGCCGGATGGAACAACTCTGATGCGAAACACCGCCAGCTCAACGAGGTGCACACGACGGAGATCCGTCGTCACGGGTGATGTCGTGCCTGATCGTCGGTCGGCAGGTCATGACCAAGTATGGCAAGCGGGTTGATCTGCTCGCGATGGACGTCGAGGGCTCGGTATACGTCATCGAGTTGAAAAAGGACCGCACGCCTCGTGAGGTGGTCGCCCAAGTACTTGACTACGGTTTCTGGGTGCGCTCCCTGTCGGGCGATGACCTTGCGGCGACCTTTTCGCAGTACAACGACGGCGAAACCCTTGACGCGGCATTTCGGGCCCGTCTTGACCAAGAGCTGCAGGATGACCTGAATGACTCACACCAGCTCATAATGATTTAGACCGACTCTCTCGGACCGACGAGCTGGCTGCGCCAACGCTGCTACTACTGATGCAACCTTCGCTCGACGGTGGTCCGTCGTCTCTCGGTGACGTCGATCACGATGCCACCCGTCCTTGCGCCAGTTCTTGCGCCAGTCGGCACCGATTTCGAGCGGCTTTGGGCGGTCTTGAGCGGATATCGGCCCATCGCTCGGAAACACGACACAGCGACGAAAACCCGCGTGGCGAGCGGGTTTCCAGTTGATAGGGACGGGGGGAGTCGAACCCCCACGACCTCTCGGCCAACGGTGTTTGAGACCGCCGCGTCTACCATTCCGCCACGTCCCCGCAGCACACCAGTGTTCTACATGGTGGCCGTCGCCGAGGCTAGACGTGCACCTCGCGGCGCGCCAATCCCTGCTCTTGGGCGACACGGATGACCGCAGCGGCCACCACAGGTGCGACGTTCCGGTTGAACGGACTCGGAATGATGTTCTCCTCGTGGAGTTCGTCGTCGGAGATGCAGCCGGCGATGGCGTGGGCCGCAGCGACTTTCATCTTTTCGGAGATCTGCCGTGCCCCGCAGTCGAGCGCCCCCCGGAAGATGCCGGGGAATGCCAGCACGTTGTTGATCTGGTTCGGGTAGTCCGATCGACCCGTGGCCATCACGCGCACGTACGGGCCGGCGTCCTCGGGCATGATCTCCGGGGTGGGGTTGGCCATGGCGAAGACGATTGGGTCCTTCGCCATCAGGCGCAACTGATCCACCGAGAAGGTGCCCGGGCCGGAGAGGCCTACGAAGAGATTCGCGCCCTTGATGGCGTCGGTGAGGCTGCCGCGGATTCCATCGGGGTTGGTGTGATCCGCGTACCACTCCTTCATGCGATTCATGTTCGCGGTGCGCCCCGCGTAGATGGCGCCCCGCGTGTCGCATCCGATGATGTCCGTCACGCCGGCGTTGAGGAGAATCTTCGAACAGGCGATACCGGACGCGCCGACGCCAGAGAAGACGACCTTGAGATCCTCGAGCTTCTGGCCGGTGATCTTGAGGGCGTTGATGAGAGCCGCCAACACCACGACCGCCGTGCCGTGCTGGTCGTCGTGAAACACGGGGATGTCCAGTCGCTCCTTGAGGGTGTCCTCGACCTCGAAGCAGGTCGGAGCACCGATGTCCTCGAGGTTGATACCCCCGAAGACCGGCGCGATCGCCTCGCAAATCTCGATGATCTGCTGCGGGTCCTTGGAATCGACACAGATCGGATACGAGTCGACGTTGCCGAATTCTTTGAACAGCGCGGACTTCCCTTCCATCACCGGCATCCCGGCGGCCGCGCCGATGTCACCGAGACCCAACACGGCCGTACCGTTGGTGATCACGGCAACCATATTGCGCTTGATCGTGTAGTCGAAGACCTTGTTGCGGTCGTCGGCGATCGCCTTGCAGACCTCGGCGAGCCCGGGCAGGTACGCAAGCGACAGATCGTCGCGGGTCTCCAGCGGCAAACGTCCGAAGAGCTCGATCTTGCCACCGCGATGCAACCGGAAGGTGCGATCCCAGCTGTCGAGCACGGTCACGCCGTCTTGTGCATGGGCCGCCGCGACGATGTGCTCGGCGTGGTCAACGTCCGTGGCGTTGACGACGATCTCACGTACGACCGCGTGGCGCGCGGTTGACACAAGGTCGACGGCACCGATATCTCCACCGATCGCACCGATCGCGGTTGCGAGGCGACTGAATGCGCCGTGATCCCGCGAGTCGATTGCGATGCGGAGCGTGACGGAGTATTGCGCGCTGGGCGTGACTGCCACGTGGCCCTCCTGGGCGGTCCTGGGACTCGCGGAAGCATACCGGGCGGGCCCGGTCGCTCGACTCGGTTGCGTGAGGACGGGCGCTAGACTGGCGATAGTGGCCGATCCCGTTGCCGAGACGCCTGCGTCGGATGCCCAGCGCGATCGTGGTGGCGCGTTGCTGCTGATCGACGGGAATAGCCTCGCCTACCGAGCATTCTTCGCGCTGCCCGACACCATCGCGACCGCCGCGGGCATGCCCACGAATGCGCTGTATGGCCTCGCGGCCATGCTGATCAAAGTCTTGGTAGATGAGCGCCCGCAACGGGTCATCGTCTGTTGGGACCCGTCCGGGCCGGTGTTCCGCCACGAAGCGTATCCGGAGTACAAGGCGGGTCGGGCCAAGACTCCGGACCTCCTTCGGGAGCAAAAGCCCCATTTTCGCCCGCTGATGTCGGCGTTCGGGTTCACGAACATCGAGAGCCCGGGGTTTGAGGCCGACGACGTGATCGGCACCCTGGCAACGCAGGCCGCGGCAAATGGGCAGCAGGTCGTGATCCTCACCAGCGACCGGGACGCCTTACAGCTGGTCGATGACCACATCTGCGTCCTGGCGACCGGCCGCGGTGTCACCGACACCGTTCGCTACACCCCGGAGCGGGTGCTCGAGCGCTACGGAGTCGCACCCGCACAGATGCCGGAGTTTCGCGGTCTGGTGGGTGATGCAAGCGACAATTTGCCCGGGGTGCGGGGGATTGGGGAGAAGGGCGCTGCCCAGCTGATCCAGAAGTACGGAACGGTTGACGAAGTCCTCGCACATGCCGGTGAGCAGACCCCGAAGCGGCGCGAAGCGCTCGAGGCCGACGCCGACAACGCGCGTTTGAGCCGCGACCTCGCCGTGATCGAGCGCAACACCCCGTTGGAGCTCCACGTCGACGAGGTGCGCCCGTTGGTCTTCGATGCGGAGCGCCTCGCACAGTTGCACAAGGCGTTTGGGCAGTTGGAGTTCGGGTCGCTGGTGCGTCGGCTCGACGAGCTCGGGTCTCCAAGCGCCGGGGTCGCGCCGTCGATACCGACGGCCGCGGGGCTGTCTGAAGTCGTCGAGTGTGCTGCGGAGGAGCTGGCGTTGAGGCTCGCGGGCGTGGAGAGCATGGCGGTCGCGATCGCTGAGGGGCAATGGGCCGTCGCCGCGCCTGGGCCGATGATCTTCGAGGGCAGTTGGGATGACGCGACACCGCCGCAGCTGGTCACGGCGCTGGCCATGGCACCGGTGGTCTGCCACGACGCGAAGGCACTCCCCGTCGAGATCGCCGAACTCGGCTTCGAGGCCGCCGACGACACGATGGTGGCCGCATACCTGTTGGAGCCACGTCGCCGTGGCTACCCTGTCGACGCGCTCGCGCGTGAAGCGGGTATCGACATCGCTGTCGGCGAGGGCCACGTGGCGGCGCGGATCGCGGCGGAGGCGTTCTCGCTTGCCGGGTGGCAACGTCCGCGACTCGTGTCCGAGGGGCTCCTGGAGCTCTATCGCAGCGTTGAGCTCCCGTTGGTGGGCGTGCTGGGGGAGATGGAGCGGGTGGGAATTCGGTTGGATGTCGTGCGACTGGGTGAGATCGCCGCTCGAGTGCGCGATCGGGTCGATGAGCTCCGTGACCAAATCTGGGAGCTCGCGGGTGAGCGCTTTGTCATCGACTCGCCCAAGCAACTCGGCCACATCCTCTTTGAGGTGCTCGGCCTGCCGTCCTCGCGACGCGGGAAGACGGGCTTCTCCACCGATCGCCAAGTTCTGCGCCAACTCGAATCGCAGCACGCGATCGTGCCGCTGATCAGCCAGTACCGCGAGCTCACCAAGCTCGACAGCACGTACCTGTCGGCCTTGCCAGAACTCATCGATGCCCACGGGCGCGTGCACACGACCTTCAATCAGACGGTTGCCGAGACCGGCCGTCTGTCGTCGACGAATCCCAACTTGCAGAACATTCCGGTGCGGACAGCGATAGGGCGGGAGATCCGCGATGCTTTCGTCGCCGACGATGGGCACGTACTGGTCAGCTGCGACTACAGCCAGGTGGAATTGCGCATCCTCGCCCACTGCTCCGGTGAGCCGACCCTGCTCGACGCGTTTCGTCGGGGAGAGGACGTCCACCGAGCGACAGCGGCTGAGGTCTTTGGGATCCCCGTTCAGGATGTCGATCACGCCACCCGTGATCGCGCCAAGGCGGTCAATTTTGGGATCGTCTACGGGATCTCTGATTTTGGGCTCTCGGAACAACTGGGGATCTCCCGCCAAGATGCGCGGGAGTACATCGACACCTATTTGGCCAGGTACCCCAAAGTGCAGCAGTTCATCGAGACAACGATCGCGATGGCGACCCAAGATGGGTTTGTCACGACGCTGCTGGGCCGCCGCCGTCCGATCCCCGAGCTCGGCGCATCGACCCATCATCAGCGCCAGTTGGGCGAACGCCTAGCCGTGAATACCGTCATCCAGGGCAGTGCTGCCGACATCATCAAGGTGGCCATGGTGAACGCACGCAACGCGTTGCGCGATGCGGGGCTGGCGACTCGCCTGATTCTGCAGATCCACGACGAGCTGGTGCTCGAGGCGCCGGTCGCTGAACGCGAGCAGGCAATGACGATTGCCCGCGTGGCGATGATCGACGCGTATCCGCTCGATCCACCCCTGTCGGTGGATGTTGGGGTCGGAGCGACGTGGCTGGACGCGAAGTCGTGAACGTGCATGAGGACTGGTATTCGGTCCTCGAGGTTGCGCCCCATGCCCGGCCCCAAGTGATTGAGGCGGCATTCGGGGCCCTGCGTGAACTCGCCGTGCGGGACGAGAGCGATGCGGCGCTGCGCACCCTCGTACAGCTCAACCGGGCCCATGCGGTCCTGTGCAACCCGCTGCGTCGGGCGGCCTATGACCAGGAGCGGGACCGCTGATTGGCAGGGCTGGAGTCGATTGCACCACCGTCCGGCTCGCGTCGGTCGTGATCGGTGTGCTGTGTCTGGAGGCGACCATGTTCCAGGTGATCCTGCCGGTGATCTGCGCCGGGGCGCTGGCGGCATGGGATGCGTCCTGGCCGAGCCGGGCGCCCGCGGCATGGCTGGTGGGATGGTTTGGCCGGCCGCCGACCCGGTGGATCGCCGCGCCGGTGTTTCGTACCAATCAGGCGATGCTGGTGTTGCTGTGCCTCGGGTCGGTCCTGGCCGATGCGGCTGGCGCTCCCACGTTGGGTTGGGTTGTCGCGGCGTTGGCCGGGGTCCTTGCCATCGCCACCGCGGTCAGCGGTCGCCCGATCCCTGGGATGATCGCGACCAAGTCACGCGGCGGAGCCTCCTAGAGCGGTCGCTGCGACCCCGGCCGGCGTATTTTCAGCCGCCGCTGTGCGAACACCGCGATCGGTCCGGAAGGTTCTATACTGGCTGTTCGTCCGGTTGGCGGGGTGCGGTTGCACTGCCGACGATCCTCAACGTATTGCCAAGGAAAACCACTCGTGACCCAGCTCGATCTCGACTCCCCAGTACGTACGCTCGACGGCCCCGAATACATCGAAGTTGACGGGCAGATGATCCCGAACTATGACCTGACGATCCCAATCTTCAGTGAGGGAGACGTGGTCACCGGTCGGGTTGTGCGGATCGACAAGGACGAAGTTCTCGTCGACATTGGCTACAAGAGCGAAGGTGTGATTCCGCTCTCCGAGCTTTCGATCCGCAAGTCGGTGAACGTGTTTGAGGAGGTCGAGCTCGGCGAGATGGTCGACGCGCTCGTCATGATCAAGGAAGATCAAGACGGCCGCTTGATTCTGTCCAAGAAGCGTGCCCGCTTCGAGAAGGCATGGAAGCGCATAGAGGCCGCAGCTGCGGCAGGCGAGCACGTCGAGGGCACCGTGATCGAGGTCGTCAAGGGCGGCTTGATCCTCGACCTGGGCGTGCGCGGATTCTTGCCCGCCTCCCTGGTCGACATCCGTCGCGTTCAGGACCTCGACGAGTTCCTTGGACGCAAGCTGGAGTGCAAGGTCATCGAGCTCAACCGGAACCGCAACAACGTCGTCCTGTCCCGTCGTGCCGTCCTCGAGGACGAGCGTCGCGAAGTCCGTCAGAAGATCCTGGACGAACTGCAGCCGGGCAATGTCGTCGAGGGTGTCATCTCGAACATCGTCGACTTTGGTGCGTTCGTTGACCTCGAGGGCATCGACGGCCTCATCCACATCTCAGAGCTCTCCTGGAGTCACGTCAATCATCCGTCCGAGGTGCTGACGATCGGCGAAAAGGTCGAGGTCAAGGTCCTCGATATCGATCGCGACCGTCAGCGGATTTCGCTTGGGCTCAAGCAGACCCAAGCGGACCCCTGGCAGAGCGTGATCGATCGCTTCGGCATCAACGACGTCGTCGAGGGCAAGGTCACCAAGGTGGTCACGTTTGGCGCCTTCGTCGAGATCCACCCCGGCGTGGAAGGCCTTGTGCACATCTCTGAGCTCGCCTCCCATCACGTGGAGAATCCGCGTGAGGTCGTCAGCCAGGGCGACACGCTCTCGGTGCGGATCATTGAGATAGATCCCGAGCGTCGCCGCTTGTCGCTGTCGCTGAAGCGTGTGGCCGACATCGAGGGTGCGGATGGCGAGGCCTTTGAGGGCGCTGAAGGCGAGGGCTACGAGGGCGCTGACGGCGAGGGCTACGAGGGCGCGGAAGGTGTCGCCGACGAGGGCGCGGTGGGTGCCGCATTCGACGAGCCTGAGGTGCAGACCCCCGAGCACGCAATGATCGACGAGGGTGCGACGACCGGAGAACCCCGGGCCGATACGGTCGTTGTCGAGGAGCCCACTGGCGAGGTCGCCGACGACGACGCGGAGGGCTAGAACGCCCAGCGGATCTGACCGTGAGCGCGCCAGCGGGGATGCACCAGCTACGGTGGTGCCGCGCTGCTTGGGATTGACAGGTGGTATCGGAGCCGGCAAGAGCACTGCGCTTGCCGGCTTCGCAGCGTGTGGGGCCGCGACGCTCTCCAGCGATGATGTCGTCCACGGTCTCTATGCTCGAGACGACGTACGGGAACTCGTTCGCGAGCGGTTCGGCGCCGTCGTGTTTCGTGCTGATGGGTCGATCGATCGATCGGCGCTCGGGGAGCGAGCTTTTGCCGATCCCGCGGGGATCACCTTTCTCGAAGGCATCTTGTACCCGCGGATTCAGGAGGTCCGCGATGCGTGGGTGGTCGCCCGGCGGGCAGAGGGGCTCTGGCCCCTCCTGGTCGTCGAGGTCCCGCTGCTCTTCGAAGCGGACCTCGCGGGCGAGTTCGATGCGGTGCTGGTGGTGAGCGCGTCCGAGCGGGTTCGTCGGGGACGCGTGACCGCCCGCGGTCAGGACTTTG
>JADGPH010000127.1 GCA_017882555.1 Thermoleophilia bacterium | reverse complement strand
TGCAGGCGGCGCTTGCGGTCTTGATCCTCGCCCCGGAGGTCTATCAGCCGATTCGTCAGCTCGGTGCCCAATTCCACGCGAGTGCGGACGGCATGGTCGCCGCGGAGGAGATCTTCACGATCCTGGATGCCCCCGGTGCGCTGGTGGAGGGGCCCGGGCCGCGCGCTGCCGCCCCATCGGCGGCGCGGGAGTCGATCGTATTCGACCGGGTCAGCGTGGCGTATTCGGGACGCGGTGCACCGGCGCTTGACGATATCGACCTGGTTCTCGCACCGGGTGAGTTCGTGGCGTTGGTGGGGCCGAGCGGCGCCGGCAAGTCCACGATCACCAACCTATTGGTGCGGTTGATTGACCCCACCGGGGGGGCGCTCGTCGTCGGAGGCCGGGACCTGCGCGAGATCGATGCCGATGACTGGCGCCGGCAGATCGCCTGGGTGCCGCAGCGTCCGCGGATCTTTGCGGCAACGGTCGCCGAGAACGTGCGGCTGGCCGATCCGACGGCGTCGGACGCGGCCATCTGGGATGCGCTCGACCGAGCCGGTGCGCAGGAGCTTGTCGCCGGCTTTGCCGACGGTATCCAGACGGCCCTTGGCGAGGGCGGTCGCCGACTCTCTGCCGGGGAGACTCAGCGAATCTCGTTGGCGCGAGCCTTTCTGCGCCATGCCGAGTTGTTCGTGCTCGATGAGCCGACGGCCCATGTCGACGGCCTGTTGGCGGCCGAGCTTGCGCAGGTGATTCGGACCCTGACGGCGGGCGCGACAACGCTGGCGGTCACACACCGTCTCGAGCTGGTGCACGCAGCGGATCGCGTGGTGCAGATCGACGGTGGGCGCATCGTCACGCGTGAACCCGTTGGGGTGCCGGCATGATCTCGACCCGACGCGCCCTGGTTGCCGCGGTCCGGCAGGCCCAAGTGGGCGTGTGGCTCCCCGTGGCGGCGCTCGCGACGACCGTCGCGACGGTTGTCGTCGGGGCCGCGTTGCTCGGCACATCGGGGTACCTCATCAGCCGCGCTGCAGAGCGTCCGCCGATCATGGCCCTCGGGATCGCGATGGTGCTGGTGCGAGCGTTTTCGGTAGCGCGGGCAATCCTGCGGTATCTGGAGCGCTTGACCTCGCATGAGCTCGCGCTTGGTGCATTGGCGCGTCTGCGGGCGGGGTTTGTCGCGCGCTTGATCCCGTTGGTGCCCGCAGGATTGCCGCGCGTGCGTGCAGCCGATCTGATGAGCCGGTTCACCGCGGATGTCGACCAGCTCCAAGAGCTGTTCCTGCGTGGGCTGCTACCTCCCGTCGCCGCGGTGGTGGTGATCGGCCTCGCTGGATCCGCTGCGGCGATCATGCTCCCCGCTGCGGGTGCCGCGTTGGTGATCGTCCTCGTGGCGTTCGCGATGCTCGTGCCGCTCACCACGTGGGCCGTCGCACGGTCCGCGGGCCAGCACCAGGCCCACGCGCGCGCGGTGTTGTCGATGCGGATCGTCGATGTGCTTGAGGGGGCCCCGGACATTGTCGCCTGGGGAACCCGCCAGGCCCACATCGCTGCCGTCGCCGATGCCGACGCCACGCTCGTGAGATTGGGCCGCAGGGATGCCTATGCCGGCGGCCTCGCGGCCGGCTTGGGTGGCCTCGGTGCCCAGCTGGCCGCGTTGGTCGTGCTGATCGTCGCGGTTCCCGCGGTTCGCGCGGGGCGCCTCGACGGGGTCCTGCTGGCGGCACTCGTGCTGATGGCGCTGGCCGTCTTCGAGACACTCACCCCGTTGCCGGTGGCCGCGCAGAATCTCTCCGCATGCGGGCAGGCGGCGCAGCGCCTCGAAGACTGTGTCGACCGACCGATTCCGATCGTCGATCCGTTCGTGCCGACGACCCCTGGCCCGGGCCGAACCCTGACGCTGCGCGGTGCTCGGGTCTCCTTTGCGCCGGACGCGCCACCGGTCCTGGATGGGATTGATCTGGAACTGCGCTGGGGGCGCGCGGTGGCGATTGTGGGGCCCAGCGGATCCGGCAAGACGACACTTTGTGAGGTGCTCGCGCGCCTTCGTGACGTAGATGCGGGCGAGGTATTACTCGACGGCATACCGTTGGCGCGGTTGTGCCAGTCGGATGTGAGGCGCGCGGTCACCTTGGTGCCACAGGATGCGTATCTGTTTCCCACGACGATCGCGGCGAATTTGCGGATCGCCCGCCCCGACGCCACCGAGCGTGAGCTCTGCGAGGCGTTGGAGCGGGCGGGCTTGGCCGAGTGGGTCGGATCACTGGCCGACGGCCTAGAGACGCAGGTTGGCCAAGACGGGGCGTTGCTCTCCGGGGGCGAGCGCCAACGCCTCACCCTGGCGCGCGGACTACTTGCCCCCGGGGGACTGCTTGTCCTGGATGAGCCGACATCCCATCTTGATGCCGAATCAGAAGCTGCATTCCTTGACGACGCCCATCGTGCCGGGGTCAGCGCTCGGACCGGCCTGTGCGTCGTGACGCACCGGCTTGCGGGGATGGACCGCTTCGACGAAATCATCGTCGTGGACGCCGGCCACGTGCGCGAGCGGGGGACGCACGCGGAACTGCTTGAGGCGGGGGGCTGGTACGCGTCCATGGTGAGCGCCACGGCCGTGTGAGCCGCACGCGGTCCTGACGTGTCGGGCGCCACGCCGGTCTGAACGTTCAGATCCCCCGAGAGTGGTCGTGATGCAGTGGGTAGGCTGTGCCCCAGTCCAGCGCCGAGGGAGGGCCATCGTGATGCGTGCCACGTCGCTGCAGTCCGTGTTTCCGCAAGACACGAACTCGCAGGGCACTCTGTTCGCCGGAACGTTGGTCGGGTGGATGGACCGGTGTGCGGCATATGCGGCGATGCGCCAAGCTCGCGGGAATGTGGTGACCGCGGCGATGGACGAGATCACCTTCCGGATACCGATCGTCAAGGGCGACCTCGTGGAAGTCGACGCGATCGTCGAGACCATCGGCACCACTTCGATGCGCGTGAAGATCGACGTGTGGCGGGAGCGCATCGAGGACGGCACGCGTGAGCTCTGCGTGATCGGCCACTTCACGTTCGTCGCGGTGGGCCGTGATGGCCGGCCGGTCGCCGTGCCCCAGGCGACCACGTAACGCGCGAGGGCAGGCGGACGCGGGCGTGCACCGGAGAGCCCGGCCCACGCCAGCGTCCGTGGCGGATCGCTAGAGCAGTTCGGCGACCGTCTCGCGCTCGCCGACGAGTTCGTCGTTCGAGGCGGCGATCTTTGCCTGGGCGAATTCGTCGTGCTCGACGCCCGAGACGATCTCGAACTTCCCGCTGGCCACCGTCCGTACCGGAACCGATGCCCACACGCCCTCGGCGAAGCCGTATGAGCCATCGGACTGGACAACGCTGGAGTGCACGAGGTCGCTCGGTGTGCGGAGCGCCTTGACGTGGCCGATGAGTGCGTTGGCCGCAGAGGCCGCACTCGACAGGCCACGCGCGGCGATGACCTCGGCGCCCCGCTTGCCAACCTTCGGCAAGAACTCTTCGCGGAGCCAGGTGTCGTCGCCGATCACGTCGGTCGCAGCGCGTCCGCCGATCTTCGCGTGGAAGAAGTCCGCGAACATCGTCGGGGAGTGATTCCCGTAGATGATCACGTTCTCGATCTCGGTGACGGCGACGCCGGCCTTCTGCGCCAACTGGGTCGACGCCCGATTCTGATCGAGACGGGTCATCGCGGTGATGCAGGTCGGCGGCAGACGCTTGAAGCGGCTGGCCGCGATCATTGCGTTGGTGTTGCAGGGATTACCGACGACGGCGATGGTCACACCCTCGGCGGCAACCTCATCGATCGCGTCGCCCTGCCCGATGAAGATGCGGCCGTTGTCCTTGAGCAGGTCGGCCCGCTCCATGCCCGGACCACGCGGCTTCGAGCCGATGAGCAAGATCCAGTCGGCGTCGCCAAAGGCCACGTGGGGATCGTCGGTCGGGGTGATCTTAGCCAGCAGTGGGAAGGCGCAGTCTTCGAGTTCCATGACGACGCCGTGCAGGGCCAGCTGGACCTGTTCGACGGGAATCTCGAGCAGCCGCAAGTCGATCTGCTGGTTGGCGCCGAACATTTCGCCGGCGGCAATACGCGGCAGCAGCGAGTAGCCGATCTGGCCTGCTGCGCCGGTGACGGCAACGCGGAGAACCCCCATCACGCGCCCAACGCTTTCATGCGATCGATGACGGCGGTGGCTACCTCTGCGGTGCCGAGTGCGGTCGGATCATCACGATCCGGCTTCATGTCGTAGGTCACATACTTCCCTTCACGAATGATGTCGGCGATTGCGGATTCCACAAGGTTGGCCGCCGCGGTCTCCTTGATGTAGTTCAACATCATCACCCCGGAGAGCATCATCGCCATGGGGTTGACCTTGTTGAGGCCGGCGTACTTCGGAGCCGATCCGTGCGTCGGCTCGAAGAGCGCCGCTTCGGTGCCAATGTTCGCGCCCGGAGCGACGCCAAGACCACCGACCAAGCCGGCGCCAAGGTCGCTCAAGACATCGCCGAAGAGGTTCGGGAGCACGATCACGTCGTACAACTCAGGCTTCTGGACGAGCTGCATGCACATGTTGTCGACGATGCGCTCTTCAAACTCGATATCCGGGTAGTTCTTAGCGGTGTCGATCGCCACCTGCAGGAACAATCCATCGGTGAACTTCATGATGTTGGCCTTGTGGACCGCGGTGACCTTCTTGCGACCGTTGTCGCGGGCGTACTCGAACGCGTAGCGCACGATGCGCTCGGAGGCTTCGACGGAGATCGGCTTGATGGAGATGCCGCAGTGCGCACCAAAGTGGGCGTCGGGGTGGGTCTCCTTGAGGAACTCGAGCAGCCGAAGGTTGTCGGGGGTGTCCGCCTCGAACTCGATACCGGCGTAGAGGTCCTCGGTGTTCTCACGAATGTAGACCAGGTCGACGTCCCGGTACTTCGTGCGTACGCCCTCGTAGTACTTGCACGGGCGTACACAGGCATACAAGTTGCAGATGTTTCGAAGCGCCACGTTGACACTTCGAAACCCGGTTCCGACGGGCGTGGTGATCGGACCCTTGATTCCGACCTTGTTCGCGAGGATCGAATCGATCGTGGATTGGGGAAGCGGTGTTCCCGTCTCCTTCATGATGTCGATGCCAGCATGCTGCACGTCCCAGTCGAAATCGACGCCGGTTGCATCCAAGACGCGCTTGGTTGCCTCGGCGATTTCCGGACCGGTACCGTCGCCGGGAATAAACGTGACGCGGTAAGCCACTGAAACCTGCTCCTTGTGTGGCGGTTGTGGGGGCGATGGGACATTTGTGCACCTGCACAGACCCGACTCGCCGCGCAAAACAGCGGGAGTATACGCTTTAGCCTGAACACGGAGATGGGCGCGTGGGCGGTCCGATCCGGATGCGTCGTCCGCGGGCAAATTTCGTCTGCCGAGCGAGGGAATGTCCGGTCGTGCGAGAAGGCCGAATGTCACAAGTGAAGCGTCGAGCATTTCCGATAGATTCCACGGACGGAATCACGATCACGCTGTCCACCACGAGAGGACCCGAGGGGGGGCGGAAGTTTGCACACCCATGACGTTGTGGTCGTCGGGGCTGGCCTTGCAGGTATGCGCGCAGCCATTGCTGCGCACGAGGCCGGAGTCGATGTCGCGCTAGTCACGAAAGTACATCCGGTCCGGAGCCACTCCGGGGCGGCCCAGGGCGGCATCAACGCCGCACTCGGCAACGCGACTGACGACTCGACCGATAACCATACTTTCGACACCGTGAAGGGCTCGGACTACCTGGGTGACCAGGACGCGATCGAGATCCTCTGTGGTAATGCTCCGGACGAGATTATCCAGCTCGAGCACTGGGGCGCGGTGTTTTCTCGACACGAGACCACCGGCAAGATCGCCCAGCGTCCCTTCGGCGGCGCAGGTTTCCCCCGAACCTGTTACGCGGCAGACCTCACGGGTCTGGTCATTCTCCACACCCTCTACACGGTCTGTGTCAAGTACGACATCCCATGTTACGAGGAGTACTTCGTCACCGAGCTGATCCCGGACGATCATGGCGGCTGTGCCGGGGTGATCGCCTACGACATGGTGCATGGCACGATCGAGGCCATCGGCGCGAAGGCCGTCGTGCTGGCGACGGGTGGCGCGGGTCGTGTCTACGCCCCGTCGACCAACTCGCACAGCTCCACCGGTGACGGCATGAGCCTGGCGCTGCGCGCAGGCGTGCCGCTCAAGGACATGGAGTTCATGCAGTTCCACCCGACCACCCTGAATCCCAGTGGCGTGCTGGTGACCGAGG
>JADGPH010000126.1 GCA_017882555.1 Thermoleophilia bacterium | reverse complement strand
GTCGCGGGGATCGACGAGATTCGCGATGACGTGGCCGAGATCTCCGACGTGTTGTCCCATCCTGCGGCCTATCGCGCCCTGGGGGCCACCCTTCCCAAGGGCGTCATTCTTCACGGCCCGCCCGGAACCGGAAAGACGCTACTCGCACGTGCCGTAGCCGGCGAGGCCGGGGTACCGTTCTTTTCGGTGTCGGGTTCAGAATTCGTCGAGATCTATGCAGGATTAGGCTCGCGCCGCATCCGCGCCCTGTTCGCCGCAGCGCGGAAGGCCGCACCCGCGGTGATCTACATCGATGAGATCGACGCGGTCGGGGGGCGGCGCACGGGGCACGCGGCGAGTGGTGAGCGTGAGCAGACCCTTGAGCAGCTCTTGTCGGAGATCGACGGCTTTCGCACCGATTCGGCCAAGCCCGTGGTCGTGCTCGCGTCGACCAATCGCCTGGACGATCTGGACCCGGCTCTTGTGAGGTCGGGACGCTTTGACCGCAAGATCGCCGTCGGTTTGCCGGATCGTCGGGCCCGTCGAGAGATTCTCGATGTCCACTTGCGTACGCGCCCGGTGGCGCCGGGGGCAGACCCTGGTCGGGTCGCTGCGATGACCGCCGGACTCGCCGGTGCCGATCTCGCGGCGCTCTGCAACGAAGCGAGCTTTGAGGCGGCTCGCGCTGGAGCGTCCGCGATTGAGCTCGCGCACTTTCGCAAGGCGCTGATGCGGCTCGCCGGAGGTCCGGAACGTCGCAGCCGCATTCTCTCGCACGAGGAGCGCCGTCTGGTGGCGTACCACGAGATGGGCCACGCCCTGGTCGGGCACATGTCTCCCACGTGCGATCCGGTGGAACGGGTAACGGTGATTCCGCAAGGTCACGCCCTGGGCGTGACGATCGCCTTGCCGACCGAAGATCGGTTTCTGGCCACTCGGACCGAATGCATGGAGCGCTTAGGGATGTTGCTCGCAGGGCGCGCCGCGGAGGAATTGGTGTTCGGTGAGTGCACCAGTGGAGCCGGGGACGATCTGATGCGGGCCGCGGTGCTTGCCCGGCGGATGGCGGGCGAACTTGCGATGGCCGAGCCGCGGACCGACGAGAGTCTGCTGATTGGGCTGCCGGCCGCGAGCAGCGATCGTTCGGATCGTGATGTGGAGACGGCAGCACAGATCCTTGTTCGGACGGCCTTCGATCGGGCGATGGACATGCTCGTCACTCATCGCGATCTGCTCGAGAGCGGTGCGACAGTGCTGCTGGAACGTGAAGCACTCGAGCGAGAAGACCTTGCGAACCTGTTTGGGCCGCGCCCGGGGATGTCCCGTCTCGCACCGGTGAGCGACACCGTGTAGACGGCAGTTCGCGTGGATACCGGCCCGTGCGCGAGGCACTAGCCGATGTGGTCCCAACCGAGGTGCGGGAGATGAACCGGGTGGCCGTCGCGTGTGATGTGAAGACCGGGGGGACCCGCGCCGACGGTGCCTACTCGTATCAGTGGGACGGCGACGGTGGAGATCCGTGAGGGATCGATGGTGACCAGCAACTCATAATCCTCTCCGCTCGTGCTCGCAAAGATGACCGGGTCAGCGCCCAGGTGCTGGGCAACCTGGGCAACCCCGTCTGCGAGCGGGACGCGATCGAGCTCCAGGTCGAGCCACACCCCAGAGGCAATCGCAAGCCGGTGAGCATCGAGCGCAAGTCCGTCGGAGATGTCCATCATGGCCGTTGCCCCCCCAGTCGCGAGATCGGTGCCGAACTGAAGACGCGGCGACGGGCGCCGGTGGGCGGTGATCAGTGCGGCGTCATGGCTCCCTGCGCCGGGCCGCGGATGCTCGAGCAGCTCGCGGCCTGCCGCTGATGCGCCGAGCGGCCCGGTAACACAGACCGCGTCTCCAGGACGGGCGCCGGTGCGCATGACCGGGGCGACATCTGCCGCCATCTTGCCAATGACCGTGATTGCGATGACCGTCTCACTTGCACGGGAGATATCACCGCCGATGATCGAGCAGCCTGTGTGCGCCGCCAGATCCTCGAGGGCCTGGTACATCGCGCGGATTTCGCGCGGGCCGAAGGCCCCGCGTGGGCTGGCGAGGCCCACGATGGCGGCAATGGGTCGGCCGCCCATGGCCGCGATGTCCGAAAGGTTGACCGCAAGCGCCTTGTGGCCCACATCGGGGACAGAATGGGTGCTCCAACGAAAATGCACGTCTTCGACGAGCATGTCGTGGGCGATCAGCCATGGCGGGTCGCCATCGAGAACGGCTGCATCGTCGCCAATGCCGGCCCAGACGCCCGGACGACGGCCAACGACGGCAAGCATCTGCTGGATCAATGCGGACTCGGACATCTGCGCCGCACTCCCTCCGCTGGTAGGACCCAGATCAGCTGCCTCGGGTCGAGACACCGGTCGCCTGATGCCCGTCGTCGCGGGGATGCGGTGACCGGTGGATCGAGGCTACACCAGCAATCGGTGGACCGGCGCTTGGTTCGGCGATGATCAGGCCGATGGGCCGAATGCCTGTCCTTATCGGGCACAGCCACCCTGGTTGGGGCGATTTCGCGCGCACCGGTCGGCGGTCGCGTACCCTCGCCGACGTGACCAAGTTTAGATTCGTCGGGGTTATCCTTGCCATCGTTGTGATGGTGTTTGTGATCGGATCCTTGGTCGTGGTTGCACTCACCCAGACGACCCATCAAACCCAAACCTTTGCCGGGCCGATCTCCAAGATCATCGTGACGACCGACCGTG
>JADGPH010000125.1 GCA_017882555.1 Thermoleophilia bacterium | reverse complement strand
TGCGCAGCAACTGGAGGTTCTCGGCGGTCTGCCCGCCTTCGTTGTCGGGAGGGTGCGTAATCTCGAGTACGAGTCCGTCCGGACTGACGCCCGCGCTGGTCAGCACCTCGGCGATCCGCCTGGCGAACCCGTGATCCGCCAGCTCCGGCTGAGAAACTTTGACCGAGAGGCCGACCGGGCCCTGGGCGCGCGGTGCCTGGAGAATCGCTGCCAGTTCGTGGACCGATTCTCGGATCAGCCACGTTCCAATCGAAACGATGGCCCCGGTCTGTTCGGCGATCTGGACAACGCGTTTCGGGGGCGCTTGGGACAAGACGGGGTCGGTAAATCTGATGCGCGCAGCGATGCTGGCCACCAGACCCGTCGACATTGTGACGATCGGTCGGTAGTGGACCGCGAGTCGCTCGACAAGCTGCGGCTCAGCCAGGGACGTAGCGATTGCGTTGTCGTCCGGCTCGGGAGCGGTCGTCGACGGCGAAGCATCAGCATGCGAGCTCACGTCAGGCTCCGGTGAGGGTGCGCGCAACAACAAAGTGATCGCAACCCTAAAGCCGCCGACGGACGGATCGGTCTGACGGGTTCTCTGGGAACCGGCGCGAAGGCCAACCGACCCAACCGGGGCTGATCTTCTGCGCTGCGTTCCCTAGGATCCGTTGGGTGAACAACGAATCCGCAGCGCAGTACCCGATCCTCGCCGGGCTTGAGGGCCCGGCGGATCTGCACGAGATGACCGATCAACAGCTCGATGCACTCGCCGAGGAAATGCGCGAGGCAATCATCCACACCGTCTCGCAAACCGGCGGTCACCTCGGGGCGAGCCTCGGGACGATTGAGCTGACCGTCGCACTGCACTGCGAACTTGAGAGTCCGCGTGACAAGCTCGTCTGGGATGTTGGGCACCAGGCCTACGGCCACAAGTTGCTCACGGGTCGCCTGGCGGAATTCCCGACGCTTCGCCAGCAGGGCGGGCTGTCGGGCTTCCTGAAGCGCAGCGAGAGTGAGCACGACGTCGTCGGTGCCGGGCACGCCTCGACATCAATTAGCTACGCGGTGGGCTTGGCCGAGGCGGAGGCTCGCTCCGGTGGGCGACGCGGGGCGGTCGTCTGCGTCATCGGTGACGGCGCAATGACCGGCGGAATGGCCTATGAGGGGCTCAACCAGGCCGGGGCGCTGGGTTCCCCGGTGGTCGTTGTGCTCAATGACAACGGCATGAGCATTTCACAGAATGTCGGGGCAATGTCGCGCATGTTGCAGCGTGCTCGTGTTGATTCGACGATCACGCGCGTGCGCGAGGAGCTCGAACGGGCTGTGTCCCGCGTGCCCGGTGGCGGCGCGGTGGGGACCGGCCTGCGCGATGCCACCAAGGCATTGTGGTTTGAGTCTGGGGCGCTGTTTGAGGCGCTCGGATTCGCCTACATGGGTCCTTACGACGGCCACGACGTGGCGGCAGTCCGGCGCGCGATCAGATTGGCAATGCGGCGGAATGGCCCGGTGCTCGTGCACGTCAAGACGACCAAGGGCAAGGGATACGAGCCGGCCGAGACCGATGCCGAGGCGATGCACGGCGCCGGACCCTTCAACCCGGAGTCCGGGAAATCGGCGCCCGTCAGCGTGCCGGGCCCGCCCAGCTACACCGAGGTCTTCGGACGGGCGCTCGTGGCCGAGGCAGAGCGGGACCCACGCGTCGTGGGGATTACGGCCGCGATGCTCAAGGGCACGGGGCTCCAGCACCTCGCCGCGCGGTTTCCGGATCGGACCTATGACGTGGGTATCGCCGAGCAGCACGGGGTGGTGTTCGCGTGCGGGCTGGCGATTGCGGGCATGCGTCCGGTATGCGCGATGTATTCGACCTTCTTGCAGCGGGCGTTTGACCCTATCGTGCACGACGCCGCGCTCCAGAACCTGCCGATTGTATTCGCGATCGATCGGGGCGGGCTCGTGGGTGACGATGGCGCCACCCACCACGGCGCCTTCGATATCGCGTACCTGCGCAGCATTCCGAACTTGACCATCATGGCGCCGATGGACGAGGCAGAGCTTGTCGCGATGTTGCACACCGCCCTGCGGATCGACGGGCCCGTGGCGATCCGGTATCCCCGTGGGGCCGGCGTCGGCGTCGAGATCCCCGACCAACCCGAGGTGCTTGAGATCGGCACCGGTCAAGTTTTGGAGTCCGGAGAACGCGTCGCGCTCGTCGGATACGGGTTTGGGGCCCAGATCGCACGCGCGGCCGCAGAACGACTGCATGCCCAGACCGGGATTCGTCCGACGGTGGTCAACGCCCGATTTGTCAAGCCGCTGGATGTCGCGTTGATGCGGCAGCTCGCCGCGCGTCACGACCTGGTGGTGACGATCGAGGACCACGCAGCCAAGGGCGGATTTGGCTCTGCGGTCCTGGAGGGCGTCGCCGACATGGCGGTGCGCGTGCTGGTGCTGGGTTTGCCGGATCATTTCATCGATCACGGCAAGCGCGACGTTCTGTTGGCCATGGCAGGCCTTGGTCCGCAGCAGGTCGCCGATCGCATCGCCGCCGAACTCGCGACGAGCGCGCGCGCGGTGGCCTCACCGGCCTGATGTGCGGCAGCGCCGTGTGCGCGCTCGGACCGGGGGCGCGCCGTCCCCACGGCTATCATCCGCCCAGATGCCACGCTCGCGGTTAGATATCGCTCTTGTTGAGCGCGGGTTGATCGCGACACGGTCTCGGGCGCAGGCTGCGGTGCTGGCGGGTCGGGTCCGGGTGGACGGTCGGGTCAGCGACAAGCCGGGCATGCCGGTCGATGACGCGCGCCATCTTGACGTTGAAAAGGCGCCCGAGTTTGTCTCGCGGGGCGGGCTGAAGCTCAGCAATGCCCTTGACGCATTTAGCCTCGATGTCGCCGACGCACGCGCGGTGGATCTTGGCGCGTCGACGGGCGGGTTTACCGATTGCTTGCTGCGGCGGGGTGCTCGCGAGGTGATTGCCATCGACGTGGGCTACGGACAGCTGGATTGGCGCCTGCGGACCGATCCCCGGGTGCACGTGATGGAGCGCACCAATGCACGCAGCCTGCAGCCGGACGTCCTGGCCTACGCGCCAGATCTGGTGGTGAGTGACCTGGCGTTCATCTCCACCGCGTTGGTGTGGGGCGCCATCGCGCCGTGCCTGGCACCTGACTGGCGGGCGGTGCTGATGGTCAAGCCGCAGTTTGAGGCCGGTCGCGAGCATGTCGGCTCAGCCGGGGTCGTGCGTGATCCGGCCGTGCGGGCAGCCGCGGTCCGGGCCGTGGCCGATGCGATCGAGCGTCATGGTGGAAGGGTCACCGATGCCGCCGACAGTGGACTCCCCGGACCAAAAGGCAATCGCGAAGTGTTCGTGTTGGCGTGTGCGTCCAAGGGCATGGGGTCCGTGTCCGACCTCGATGAGCGGATTGCCGACGCGGTGTCGGCCGGTCATGCTTCGGAGACCCGATGACCGAACTGAATCGCCCCATTCCTATTTCGCCTGCCGGTGCCCCGGCCAAGCGGGTCTTGCTCTTGACCCATCGGGCCCCGGAACAGACGATGGCTGCCCTGGACACGGTCCTCGCCATCCTCAACGAGTGTGGCGTCGAAGTTCTCGTGCCACCCGCAGAGGTCGTAAAGCATGCACGCCTGGCGAAATACGTCTCCAGTGAGGACGTCCAGATGCGTGGCGACGGGGAAGATCTCATCGTGGTGCTCGGCGGTGACGGATCGATGCTCCGCGCGCTTGCCCGAGAGGCTGGCGCGGGGACGCCGGTGATGGGCGTCAACTTTGGGCGCGTCGGGTTCTTGTGTTCGATCGAGCGCTATGAGCTTGAACACGGGCTGCGTCGCGCGCTGCGCGGCGAGTACATGGTGATCGACCTTCCGTCCCTGACGGTCGATTGGAGTGACGGAACGGTGCGCGCGGTCAACGACTTGGCGCTCCTGCGCAGCGGCGAGACGCGGATCGCCGATCTGTCGTTTGCGATCGACGGCGAGAAGGTTGCCACGGTGCGCTGCGACGGGGTGGTCTGTTCGACCCCCGTTGGCTCAACCGCGTACAACTTGGCCGCCGGTGGCCCGACGGTGAGCTGGCGGGTGCGCTGTTTCGTGTTGAGCTTCCTTGCCGGACATCATCTGGATACTCGCCCCCTGATCATTGCTCCGGAAGAGCAGCTCGTGGTCACGAACTCGGCGATCTGGGGGGATTGCGACGTGCTCGCGGACGGTGTCAGGGTGGGCAGCCTCGCACCGGGACGTCAGATCACCGTTGGGCTCGGTGGGGCCGATGTGCATTTGGCCATCTTTCCGGAGGCGTCATTCTTCCGGCGCTATCGGGAGAAGTTCGGACGAGGGTAGGCCCGTGATACGGACGCTGGAGATTCGCGGGCTGGTGGTCATCGACCAGGCTGAATTGGAGCTTGGCGACGGCCTTACGGTGATCACCGGTGAGACGGGTGCGGGCAAGACGGTGCTGACAAATGCCCTGGCTCTCCTGGCCGGCGCACCGGCGGATGCCGGGATGGTCCGCCCGGGGCATCGCCAGGCGCTTGTGCAAGCCACGTTTTCGGTCCCAGACGGCTTTTGGGATCGCCTCGATGACGATGATCCGGCGATCGCGCTGCGCGAGCTTGTCGAGGACGCGTGCGAGTTCACCGTGACGCGCCGGATTCCGGCCGAAGGACGCGCGCGTTCGTTGGTCGATGGCAGTGCCGCGCCCCGGGCGGCTGTCGCAGCGCTCGTCGCCCACTTGGTGCGCTTTTCGGGACAAGGCGATCAGCGGATGTTGACCTCATCGCGCGCACAGCTCGCGGCGCTCGATGCCTTCTGCGGGCCGCGGGCGGT
>JADGPH010000124.1 GCA_017882555.1 Thermoleophilia bacterium | reverse complement strand
GTTGGCGGAGGCGCCTTCACGCGACACAGCAGCGCCCCCCAGCCGCAAGCTGGGGGGCGGTTGTTTGCTGTCGAGGGCTAGGCCAGTGCTCGGCGGCGGTGTTCCTCTCGTTGCAGACCCTCACGCCCTTAACTCAGTGAGTGTGAACGTGACACGCAGCAGTGCCCGTCTATCTCCATTGGCGGGCACTGTCGCTACTTCAAGACTGACCCCGGCATGCCTAGGCACGGAAGGGACCTACGGCCCGCCATGGGCCTTCAAGTGCGGCCCGCGATCCCCTGGGTGCAGAGCGAGCCAGGCAGCGGCACGACGCCGCTTCTCGCGCTCGACTTGCGACCACGACACCCCGGCCTTGAGCATCCACGCTGACCGCTCCCGGCGCCAGCGGTGCTGGTGTTCGATCCTGCGGGCAGCATCCTTCGCCGGGTCATTGGGGAAGTAGCCGCCCTTGCCGAACGATAGAACCCATCTGGGGTAGTCCGCCGGGGCGAGCGTCCCGGTCGGTGCCTTGTCAGCGCGACCCATCAGCCGGCCAACCATGCGGCCCGGCGGCGGGCGTCACCGGAAGCTCTTGTGACCGGGCAGGCAGGGCAGTCATCCCGCCAGCCGTCGACTGTATGACCATCGGCACCCTCGGCCAACAGGTGCGCCCTCCTCTCAGCTCGCAGAGCATTGGTCCGCTCCTGCTCGGCTCGCTCGTCGCGCTCGTCGACGTCGACAACCGGCGCGCGCCTGCCCATCACAAACCTGCCCGGGCGGCCTGAGCACTTCGCAGCTGATCGCGGCGAGCCCAACGCGCATTGGCCGCCCGTTGCTTCGTCGCATCCTTCGGAGGTCCCGAAGAACTATCGCCGATCACGACGCCGGCCAACATCCGGGGCAACGTCCCGGCCAACTGCCGGAACTCAACCAGTCCGGGATGGACGCGCTGCGTTCCTGTGACACTCGTCAGGATCGGCCCGTCTCTCGTCACGATGGCGTCGAGCTCAGCCATCCGATCAACCATCGTCTGGACAGCATCGAGCAACGCCGACTCCTTGGAATCGGGAATGACCTGGGCCTCGGCCATCTCCGCCACGATCTCGGCACGCAACCGCTGACCTGGGGTCTGTTTCGGCTTCCTCGCGGTCATCGTGACCGCCTCCAATCTGATAGTCGTACAACGCGATTCAGGGCCCTGAGCGGCCCTGTGAGGCCCTGAGCGGCCCCAAAACCCGTCCCCTGTGGATTGCACCCACAGCGCCCCGCAGCACCTTTATCCCGCAGGCAGGGGTGGGAAGGGGGTGGACCCCCTGGGGGTAACTGGAGCAACTATTTTCTGCCCAAATATTTTCAGCCGTGGGTTCACAGCAGACCGGGATGTTTCTCGGGGTCGCGTCGCTCTCGTGGTGCCCGTGCTCGTCCTCGTGCAGCCTCGCCCTTGCTCTTGACGGCATGGTGCGGGACACAGATGGCAGCGAGATTGGACAGGTCGTGTCCTCCACCTTCTGCCACGTTCACGACGTGATCGACCTGAGTTGCAACGTTGGGGCAGCGCACTCCGTCGACTACTACCTCGCACTGATGACCTGCCCGCTTGAGGACTGAGTTGCGGCGGTGTGGCCAGTCGCGTGGCACTTGGTAGTTCTTGCTCCATGCGGGCATCAGTGGTCTCCTTCGGTGGGGGGTCGGTGCGACTGGGGCAGAGGGCAGGCAGGCAGGCAGGGTGCCAGACCGTGGCAGGCGAGACCGTGGCAGACAGGGGCAGACAGGCGAGACCGTGGCAGACGTGGGTGTCCATACCTGGGCACCGTGGCAGGGGCAGGGTAGGCAGGCAGAGACCGGGGTCGGTGGCGCACCGCGCGACCCATGGGATGCGCCACCGACGTTCATGGGGTCACGGGGGAAGACGCCAGTCCATCGCCACCTGATCGATAGGGGTGGCCCACTTGATCTTCAATCCGTTGATGGTGAGCGCAGCCGCGAACCAGTCAGGTTGAAGGCGAGTCGTTCCCCTTGTGGCACAGGGCAACAGACTCTCGGCCATGAGAACACTGCCCACGTCGAGGACCCTGATCGAGCGCTTCAAACTGGTGCTCATGACCGCCCTGGCAAAGCCTTTTGACGAGGCCGCCCAGAAGTTCACGACCATCTACGACAGCGCCGCGGACGCCGCACAGGACGCAGCATTGGTGGCAAAACTTGGCGAACTCGTCCGTCTGCGCGACCTGCTGGCCGGCAGGGTCGGACAGTCAACGCCGCAGGGCGCCGCCTACGACCTGCCCACGAGGACAGCGCTCTTGCCCTGCCGAGACGTGATCGCCGTCACGGTCCCGGCGCGCACCCGAATGCTGCAACGCGGGAGCATCGAATGGCTTAACGCGATGCTGTCTGTCCGCGGTGTGCGGCTGAAGTGGCACACCCCAGCACAGCAGGCCGCCCATGTCGCCGGTCTCCCTCACTCCTATCCCGCGAACGTCTCGGCCTAGTCATGCTCGAATATCGGTTCACTTACGCGCTGGTCGGCGTTTGCGAGCAGTACGCCATCAGCCTGCCTGACTACTTGATCGCCGCACGAAGCGCCCACGATCAACCCGCAGAGTTGGCCGCATGGATGCGGTTCTCTCGTCCTCTCATGGAGGCGCTCCGTGTGCCGTTCGACACTGCGGCAACCGCGTACATGGGAGGCGATCAAGGGTCACTGCCCACACTGTGCGCCCTTGGTCAGATACGTGACCTCCTGGCAGAAGGTTGGCCGCCGCCCCTCACGAACAACGACGACGTGACTGCCTTGCGGGTCCGGTCGCAGGCAGACGGCGGGGAGTTCGAGAAGTCGTCGAAGGCGGTCTCGACGTCGCCGTTGGCGATGACCTCGACTCGGGCCGCCAACGTGAGCCGTTCGAGGTGGTCGCCGGCGGCGATTATCGCGTCGATCTTCTTGCTGATGGTCTTGGCCGTGACACCTTCGAGCGTCGGCTGTTCGGCCGTCTCGACCTCGATCCTGAACTTGGCTGCGGCGGCCAGGAACTTTTCGGCGTCGAGCAAATAGTCTGGTTTTTCGACTTCGTAGGTTCGGGCGGCGCCGGACAGGATGATTCGCTCCATGTTGCTCATGTTTGTCAGTTCCCTTCGGTTGGGCCGAGCAGGTGGTCGAGGCGCCCGGATTTTCGCGCGGCCTCAATGCCATCGACATCACGGGCCTTCCACATACGGCTGACGTCCTCCTTGCTCAGCGGTGTTTCGATCACCTGGGCCTGGGCGAGTAGGGCCGCGGCTTGCCGGCGCAACTCATCGCTTTGACTGGTCATGTCATTTCTCCATTTCGTGGGGGTCGTGCAGGGTGTTCGGGGTGTCGGGTCGGTCGAGGATGGTTTTGGACGCGAGTCCGCGGCGAACAAGCTCTTTGGCCAACGCCTCGAAGGAGATGGCCGGCTCTGGGTCGATTTGGAGTGGGCGCAACCCGCGCCGGCGGTTTTGGGCTTTGCTGTTTTTACGCGGGCTCATTGGGAAACCTTTCGTTGAAACCACGAGATCGCATCGCGGGCGTAGCTGATTTTTGCGGCCGGCCGAGCGCGCCGGATCGCGGCGAGTGCGGTGTCTGCGTCCATGCCTTGTGCCAGGATGATCGCCAGCGCCATCGACGGGCCACGGTTGCGGCCTTCGTGGCAGTGGGCCAGGATCTGCGCGTCAGGGTTGGCCAGTGCGGTGGGGTCGCCTTGAGTCATGCGCTCGTGCAGGGTGCTCATGGCTTGGCCTCTCGGCGTGCCCGGGACTCGGCCAAGATCCGACGAAGTTCGGCGATGTGGGCCTTGACTGTCTGGCGTGGTCGGATCGGCACGACTGATGCGAGGTTGCCGTCGTCCTCGATCGGTTCGCCGTAGCGGTCCAGCCGGGGGTTCATGCCGCACATCCGATGTGGCGGCGGATGTCGTCAGCGATCAGGTCCGCGGCCAGCGGCTCGCCACATGCGAGACAGTCGGTGACGGAATGACGAGATGACGAGGAATACGGCACATCTTTAGGTCTCTTACTCTGTTCGGTAAGGACAGAGAGATTCAGCGTTTCGTTCGTCACCTCGTCACCTTTTCGGGGCGTTTCGGCGTCCTCGCAGGTCAGGATGGGTGTTTCTTGGTGACGAGCAGGGTGACGAACGGGTGACGAACGAATCTCGTCACCGATCTCGTCACCGTTCGTCACCGCTTCGGCGGGCGGCGCGATCTGCCAGAGGTTGCCCCGTTTGGTGTGCTCTTCGCTCTGTTCCACGATCCAGCCGAGACGGCGCAGCGATGGCGCGCGGCGCTTGAGTAGCGACGCCAGGACTCGTGCCCCTGTCGGCCAGCCCTTGGGCGGTCGCGCGTCGTGCAGTGTGGCCGTGAGGATGTCGAGCAGTTCTGCGGCTGGGCCTTCCCATGGCGTCGAGATGGTCGACGTGAGCGCCAGCAGAACCGGGTCAGAGGTCACGGCATCCCGGGCGAGATCGCCGGCCAGTGCCCGGTATCGGGTCAAGCCTTCGGTGCCTGCCAACTGGTCGACCGCGGCCAGGACGTGAGCGAAGTCGGCCATACGCGGCGACCGCTCAAGGTGGACACTCGGCAGGATGGCGAGCACCCGCACCGTGAGGTCGAGCAGCCCGCCAAGGATCAGCGGTGCGGCTGCCTGCCAGCGTTGGGTGAGGTCGTCATCCCTTGCCCGTGCGGTTTCCTCGATCCGGTGCAGGTCGACGGTCACGAGGCGGTCTGCCAGGTCGTCGCGGACTGCGCCGAGGTCGATGCCGTTGAGGATGACCACGCGCCGGAACGAGATCACATGGAGGTCGCCGTCCGTGTAGAGGCGCCGGCGCACGTCGCCGTCTCCGGTGCTCGCTCGACATAGCGCGTCGCTGAGCCAGTCCGGCAACGTCGACAGGTTGTCGACGGCCACGACGTGCGAGCCAACGGCCGCGGTCGTCCATGAGTCGAGATCCCGTGGCGGCTTGCGGAGCTGCACGGCGGAGGCGTCGACCACTGAGGCGATGATCTTGGCGGCGGTGCTCTTGCCGGTGCCCTGTTCGCCGGTCAGCAGCAGGATCGGGTGAGGCATGTTCGGCATGAGCGCGGCCACGAGGAACGCCACGAGCACGGGCCTGTCTGCGGCGGCGATGTTGAGCAGCGACCACAGCGCGGAAAGGTTGCCGCCGGTGGCGGGCCTGGGTAGTGCTGCGGTGAGTGCGGTTCGGCGGTGCAGGACGGGAGCCTCTGAGACGATCAGCCAACCCTTCGGCGTGATCTTCACGAGCTCGCCCGTGTCGTCTCCGAGGTCGAGCCAGAGCGCGCCGTGAGAGTCGGCAACACGTAGCGCGAGAGGCTTTGCCTTGGCTGCCAGGGCGAGCCCTTCGAGGGCCATGAGCGCATCGGCTAGGGCTTGCTGCGGCGCTGGGTTGCCGAAGTCAGTCAGGAACGCCGCGGCGAGCTCGGCCCGCAGTGAGCCGGCGCCCCTGAGCATCTTCACGATGCGCGGCCCGTCGAGCGGCAACGCATACGGCTCGCCCGTGTCGGACACTCCGAACGTGTAGCGGTCCTGGGCGATGCAGGCCAATTTCGTTGCAGCGGAAGGGCCTTCATGGGCCTTAGTCATCGAGTTCGCCGCACTCTGTTATGAGCGCTAGCCAGTGCGGCCCGACCTTGGCGGCGTAATGCGTTGCCATGTCTCGGGATTCGAGCGCCCAGGTTTGCAGTAGGGCTCGGGCGCGGTCCTCGACCTCGACCTCGACGCGCTCGGCCTTGCCCTGCTGACGACCTGCCTCGAAGGCGGCGATTCGGTCATCGAGACTTAGGCTGCCAGCGGTTACACTGAGACCAGTCGTGGCCGACTCTTGAGCGCCTTTCGGGGCGCTTTCGGCGTTCAAGATGCGTCGCCACCCAACGCGGACAGCTCAGCCTC
>JADGPH010000123.1 GCA_017882555.1 Thermoleophilia bacterium | reverse complement strand
CGCTTTGTGGACCGCGTCGGCCCGATGCGGGGCTCGGTGTGGGGGATTTGGATCGTCGCGATCATCGTGATGGCCTATGGGCTTATCGGGTCGGTGTCGGCCATCATCGCGGTGAGTCTGATCGAATCGGTGGGCCAAGCACTGGCCGGACCGGGAACCGCTGCCGCGATGGCCCGAGTCTCCGGGGCCGAGCGTGCAGGATCCGGTCAAGGGCTGTCCCGTGGGGTCGGCTTTCTGGGCGCGGGCCTGACCGCATTCGCCGCGGGTCCGGTCTATCAGTACTGGGGTGCGCGTGCGGTGTTCGGTGCAACCGCGTTCATGATGATCGCGCTCGTGGTCATTGCGTACCTGTTGGCGCGCACCTGGGCGCCGGAACTCAATCGGCCCGCCGTGGACGAGGCCCCGACCGGTGAGGTCGCGGCCCAGGCCGCAGAATGAGTGCTACGGGGCGCTGAGGTCCGCTGCCGCTCCGATACGGGCGATGCGGCGGCGAGCGACGGCCCAGACCGCGCGCCAACCCAGCAGCGTGAGCGCGAGGAAGGTGCCGGCGACCAGGATGAATACCGGTGGGGTGGGGCGCGAGAAGACCAGCCCGCGGAGTGTCAGCCCGATCACGACGGTGCTTGCCCAGACCACCAGGCCGATCCGCATACCCGCCGGATGGTCGGTGTGCCGGCAGGCCACCCATCCAACGGCGAGGCCGATCAGAAACGGTGCCGCGACGATCGCGATATCGCTGATGGCCTCGCCTTCGGAGTGGCTATTGCGCCCGAGGGCGACGAACCCCGCGACCACGCAGGTGTCCACCGACAGCGCGGCAAGACGTCTGCGCATCGGTCCTCAGCCGGCCCGGGTGGGAGTGATCGCGGCCGCGGCGCGGCGCAGTCCCGCGGCGATGTCAAGGTTGCGCGCTCCGGCACGCGGTGCCAGGGAAGGGTCGGCGGCCGGACTCATGTTGGTGAGGTTGAAGGCCTCGGCACCCGCCGCGAGAAACGGCCGGAGGCGCTCGACGATGTCGTCGGGGGTACCCCAGGTGTAGTAGCTGCGCAGCACCTCGTTTGGAACGGCTCGCGCCGCACGTAGCGTCTCCTCTCGCCCGAGTTGGGTCGGGATGTAATCGAGTAGGCCCCACCGGGTGGCAAGCGGATGTTCGGCTCCCGCGGCCTCGTAGAGCTCGGCCGGGGCGGTGAGCGCGACCAAGCGCAACGCCATCGAATCGAGCAGGCGCTCAGCGACATCTCGGTCTTCGTCGCAGACGATCCAGACATAGAGGCCCGGGCGCACCGCGTCAGCCGCCCGTCCGGCCGTGATGCTGGCCGCGCGGATATCGTCCAGCAGACGGGCGTACTCGCCGGCGTCGACCAGGATCGGCATCCAGCCATCGGCCAGACGGCCCACCGCCCTAAGGACGCGCGGCCGGTGGGCGGGCATCCAGATCTCCGGCGGACGCTCGCCATAGGGGGCCAGGCCGAGGACCGCCTGGTGAAGTTGCACGAACTCGCCATCGAAGTCGACGGGATCGGTCGTGGACCACAACAGGCGAATTACCTCCACGGCCTCGATCAGGCGTGAGGCCGTGCGGTCGTAGGGGAGACCGTACGGCACGATGTTCTCTGCCTCGCCGACGCCAATCCCCAGGCGTGCACGGCCATGGCTCATATGGTCGAGCGTGGCGAACGTCTGGGCGATGACCGCGGGGTGGCGACGGATCGCGTCGGTGACTCCGGTGCCGAGGAAGATGCGCTTCGTGTGTGTCGCCACGGCACCCATCAGCGGGCCGGGGTCGAGGAACGTGTGCGCCGACGGCTCCGTGGCTGCCTGCGGGAAGACATCTGGGGTCCAGACGCTTGGCGGATACCAGTGCAGGAAGTGATCGGCAAACCAGACCGCGTCGATGCCGGCGTCCTCAAGCCCTTTGACCATCGGTATCAACGCATCGACCGGCGGGCGAGTAAGTCCGGAGACGCCTATCTCGATCTGCATATCGCTGCCTCCTGGAAATCCGTGTGGTCGCCCCGGGGCAGAGTATCCCTGCCGACAAGGGGCGGCGTCCCCCGTAGGGTACCGCGCGTCATCGGAGCGACCTGCGGTTACGGGGTCCTCGCTCGGCCAGACCTGAGATCATGGGGACCCACCGCCGTGCCCCGACCCGGAGTCCCGATGCTAGAGATCCCGTCCGCTGCCTTCCCGCGTGAACAAGCTCCTGACGGCAGCTTTCGACGCCAACAGTCGATCTTTCGTGACTGGGTTCGCGCCGATCCGGCGTCGCCGTTTCCCGCGGCGGCCGGCCGGTACCACCTCTACGTGTCGCTGGCCTGTCCCTGGGCGCACCGCACGATTATCTACCGGCGGATCAAGGGTCTTGAAGACGCCGTTTCCATGACGATTGTCGACCCGGAGCGTGATGAGCGCGGCTGGGCGATCATGGATGGGCCCGACAACACCCCCGATCCCGTGAATGGTCTCGCGTTTCTCAGCGAGGCGTACGAGGCCAGTGCCCCGGGTTTTTCGGGGCGCGTGACCGTTCCCGTGCTCTGGGATACCGTCACGGGGCGGATCGTCAACAACGAGTCCGCGGAGATTATCCGGATGTTTGACCGCGAGTTTGGGGCCGTGGCCGCATTCGATGCACCGGTGCTCTATCCACCTGAACTTGAGGGTGAGATTGACCACATCAACGCCACCGTGTACGCGCACGTCAACAACGGGGTGTACCGGTGCGGATTCGCGGTGACCCAACGGGCCTATGAGGCCGCATTTCAGGATCTGTTTGGCGCGCTCGACGCCCTCGAGAGCCGACTGAGCCAGCGCCGCTACCTGCTGGGCGACCTGATCACCGAAGCCGATTGGCGCCTGTTCACGACCCTCGTCCGGTTTGACCCCGTGTACGTGGGGCACTTCAAGTGCAACCTGCGTCGAATCGTCGACTATCCGAACCTGTGGGGCTATCTGTGCGACCTGTTTCAGCAACCGCTCATCTCCGAAACGGTCAACTTCAGTCACATCAAGCGTCACTACTACCGCACACACGTGACGATCAATCCCACGCGCATCGTCCCCGTGGGTCCGCATATGAATCTGTCTGCGCCCCACGGTCGAGAGGCCATGGCCCACGGCTAGGTGCGTCCCCAGCGGCATTGCCGGGGTGCATGCGCGCACAAGGCGCTTACGTCGTGGGTGAGTGGACGGTGATCTACGACGGGGCCTGCGGGGTGTGCCGGTGGTGTATGGCGCTAGCCCTCACCGTCGATCGCCATCAGCAGCTGTCGCCGCTGGCGCTCCAGGATCCCCGGGCCGAGCGAATGCTGGCGGTCATTCCCCGTGAGCAGTGGCCCACCTCGTGGCACGTGGTCTCGCCCGCCGGCCGAGTGTATTCGGCGGGTGCGGCGATCCCGGTCTTATGCGCCCTACTGCCCGGATTCGGGCCGCTTGGGCGCCTTAGCGGTGCCGCCCCGAATGCGACTGAGCGGATCTATGCGGGGCTTGCTGGCAACCGGCACCGGATCGGTTCCCGGCTTCCCCGAGCCTGGATCAGCTGGGCCACTCGTCGTCTCGACGAGCGGGTCGGACGCGGCTGAGCCGACCTCCATGTCGGGCGGCATTTCGGGTTGCGGCACGCGCAGGTGCCCGTGCCAGCGTCCGTCGTAGGCGCCCGAGGCATCCCGCCAGGTCCAGCTCACCACGACATCGGCATCGAGGATCCCCACCGGCCAGTCAAACGCGATCCGCACCCGGTTTGCGTCGGGTTCGGCTCCATAGCCGAACAGCGTGACGGACCCCTTGGGTGCGCCGGCGGCCACACCGTCAGCTTTGGCGCGGGCAGAGAACCGCGTGGCAGGTTCCGCGGCGGCATTGGCAAACGGCACCACGAGCACGAGTCCGCCATCGCTGGCGTTCGAGAACTCAGGTGGCCCGATCACGGGGTGTGCGCCGAACATCGCGCGTCGGCCTTGGCGCAGCACACGTCGCAGCGCGATCATCATCGCAATGGCGACGAGTGCGACGACGGCGAGCCCAACGGTCTCGACGAGCGCTTGATGCGCGGTCAGCCAATGCATGTCCGAAACGCTAGCGAGGTTGTCCGCGTTGTGCATCCGGGGTGCCCACGACCACATACCGAGCTGCCGCGCAGGTTGTTGGGGCGGCAGGATAAGCTGACCACCCCAGTCCTGTAAGGAGGCCGGATGGGCAGCAACACCTTTCCGCCCCCAGACGGGTGGTGCGTGGAGGTCACCGCGCGCGACGGAGGACAGGTCGTCGCCCAGCAGGTCTTTACCCTGGCCGAAGACGCACGCGACTTCGCCAAACAGCATGTGTGGCAGCACAAAGATCACGTCGCGCAGATCTTTGAACGCCACGGTGGTGCGACCGTGTTTACGACCGAGATCGCCTTTCAGCGCTAGGCGCCCGGTCTGTGGTGTCGTGTGGCGGGGAGCCTCAGCGGTGGGTGCGAATGAAGGCCGTAAGTCCGAAGGTCGACACCGGGGTCATCCCGAGGCTCCGGTAGAAGCCCTCGACGCCCCGCTCGGCGATCAGGACCTGGTGATGATAGGTCTCAAGCGGATAGCGCTCCTGGATCGCCTGGGTCAGCGCGCGGCCGATTCCTTCGCGCTGACGCTCAGGGGTGACCAGGATGTCGGCGATATAGACGGCAAACGCCTCATCGCTCATTGCGCGCGCAAATCCGACGATCTCGTTCTCGTCGACGGCGACCACCGCGTACGAGGAGCACCGCACCGCGGTCTGAAGGCGCTGCGGGTCGTTGGCGTGGCTCCACTCGTGGGCCCGATACAGGCCGATGATGCCGGGGAAGTCGCGGTCGAGGTCGACTTCGCGAATGCTGATGGGAGGACGCAACCTGGTCACCTAAAGGCTGTGGGGAGGGCGCCGATATACTCGCGCCCCAATGGCACGACAACACGACGCATTACCGGATCGATACCACGCGACCGAGCTTGAAGAGCGCTGGCAGGGTGTCTGGGCAGACCGGCGCGCGTTCCTGGGTGCGACGATTTCGCGTGACGGTGAGCAAACGGTGCGCGCGGAGCGCCCCAAGTCATATGTGCTGGAAATGCTCCCCTACCCGTCCGGCGAGATTCACATGGGTCACGTCAAGAACTACACCATGGGCGACGTCATCGCACATCACCGGCGCCGGTGTGGTGCGGCGGTCTTCCACCCGATGGGTTACGACGCGTTCGGCCTGCCCGCCGAGAACGCTGCGATCCGTAGCGGAGAGCATCCTGCGGTTGTGACCGCGCGCAATATCGCGCGCATTCGCGAACAGCTCATGCGTCTGGGCTTTGCCATCGACTGGGAAACCGAGATCTCGACGGCGGACCCCGAGTACTACCGGTGGACCCAGTGGATCTTCCTGAAGATGTTCGATCGGGGCTTGGCCGAGCGGCGGGAGGCGGCAGTCAACTGGTGTCCGTCGGACCAGACCGTGCTCGCCAACGAACAGGTGATCGACGGCCATTGCGAGCGCTGTGGAACCGAGGTTGAGCTTCGCCAGCTGACGCAGTGGTTCCTGAAGATCACCGACTATGCCCAGGCTCTGCTGGACGACATGACGCTCCTCGAGGACTGGCCCGATCGCGTTTTGGCGATGCAGCGCAACTGGATCGGCCGGTCTGAGGGTGCGCGTGTGCTCTTTCGGACCGAGGACGATCAGCACGAGATTCCGGTATTCACGACGCGGCCGGACACCCTGTTCGGCGCGACGTTCTTCTTGTTGGCCCCCGAGCACCCGCTGCTTGGGCCATTGGTCGAGGGGCGTCCCGAAGCGGATGCGGTGCTGGCATACGCCCAAGCTGCCGCGCGCTCGTCGCTTGCGGATCGGAGTGCGACCGAGAAGCCCAAGACCGGCGTCTTTACCGGCCGATATGTCATCAACCCGATCAACGACCAGCCGATCCCCGTGTGGGTCGCCGACTACGTGTTGATGGACTACGGGACCGGCGCGATCATGGCCGTACCGGCACACGACGAGCGTGACTTCGCATTTGCCAGCCGGCAGGGCTTGCCGATTCGTCGAGTCGTTGCTGACCCCGAGACCCCGCCTGATGCGCCGCTCGAGGCGGCCTACGACGGGCCGGGTCGGATGGTCAACTCCGCCTTTCTCGACGGACTTGCGATTGACGAGGCCAAGGGCGCTGCGGCCGACTGGCTTGCGCAGCGTGGGGTCGGTGAGGCGACGGTCGGCTTTCGCTTGCGCGATTGGCTGATCTCGCGCCAGCGCTACTGGGGCGTGCCGATCCCGGTGGTGCACTGT
>JADGPH010000122.1 GCA_017882555.1 Thermoleophilia bacterium | reverse complement strand
TGGCACCAGCAAAGGGTCCGCCAACCACACCGCCGTTTGCCCGGAACTCGGCAGTAATCGCGGCGTTCCAGTCGTGTACGTCACTCATGAGTCGTCCGTTCTCGAGATCCTCAGGGGCCGTGGTCGTACGCCGATCGGCGTCCGCTGAGGATAGTTTGCCGGAGTTCGCCGGATGTGGCCGTGTTGAGGGTGTATCGGCCCGGGGCCGTCGCCAACGCGATGGTGTGTCCCGGCGCCCGTCGGGGTCGTTGCGGTCCCGTGTCCGTCGTCGCCCGGGCACGTTAAGTTCCCTTGCCCGCCGTCCGACAACACAGGTGTCGATCGCGACTCGGCGCTCACTGGTGTGCCGTGCGCAATCGCTGATGATCACCACGCGCATCACACGGCAAGGCGGTTCGTCGGTGGTTCATGACCCGGGTCATGAGTCGGATAATCCTGAGCATCCCAACGTGCACATTGCCGCCCTCTTTGACGGGGCGATTCAGTTCGCCCACGAGGCGATCAAGAATCGCGATGTGGGAAACAACGACGATGTTGCTCGGCGTATGGCGTGGGTCCGCGCCGTGCTCGTCGATCTGGCGCAGGGCGTGCGGTGGGGGACCGGCGTGCCGGGACGACACATCTCGGCGATCATCATGCACTTGGCCCAGCGCCTCGATGATGATCAGCTGACGCGCGCCAAATTGGTGGAGTTCGCGAGCGACCTTGCAATCGTGCACGAGCTCTGGTCGGTGATCTGCGGGTATGACACCACGCGGCGAATCGTGGCCTAGCTGTTGTATCCCGGAACGTTGTTGACGGCCCCGGGGAGACCGACCCTGACACGGCCTGGCACCGCGCGACCCCACCGTTGCCCTCGGCGCGGATCGGTGCGATGATTTTGGGCTATTGCAACGATTGTCACGAGGAGGGCGGCATGCAGGTGGGCGAGGTTATGAACGCCGTGACTGCAGTGGTCGGCCCCGAACACACGTTGCGGCAGGCCGCCAAACGCATGGTCCAGCACAACACGGGTGCCGCGATCGTGCTCGACCCCGCGCTGCCAGGACCACACGTGATTACCGAGCGGGACCTCCTGCGGGCGATCGCCGCCGGGCTCAACGTCGAATCACAGCGAGTTGGCGATCACATGAACAATGCGGTGATCACCGCGGCACCGACCTGGTCGATTGCGCAGGCGGCGGAATTGATGGTGGCGCATTCAGTCCGGCATGTGCTGGTGTTTGACGGCGACGAGTTGGTCGGTGTGCTGTCCATGCGAGACGTCGTCCGGACCGGCATTGTGACCCCGAACTCGGTGGCCGCGGACCGGGCATAGGACCGTCGTCTGGCAGAGGCGGCGGTGGAGGGTCCACCAGCGGGCGATCGGTGTTCGCCGGTGTCGCGCGCAGTTCCCACGCTGCAAGCGCGAGGAATCCGACGACCACCACGGCCAGATATCCCAACCCGAACAGCAGCGCGACCGACATACGACGACCCTACGATGTCTGGAGATGCCCGGCGAGGCATGGGTCGGGAGTTCCGCCCGCGCGCCGGCCCGCATCTCAAGCTTCTGCGCGACGGCGCCGATGACTGGAGGGTGAGTACATCCTTTGTTGTCGTCGCAACGTGGCGCCGTGACGGTGCTCGGGCGCGCCAGCAGTTCTCTGAGATTGAGCTGGCGCACGCGCTGCGCGCGCTCGCCGCCCAACAGCTGCGCGTTGTGGCTGCCCAGCACGGCGGCGACGGCCGCGGCGCGGCGCGTATCGCCGCACTCGAACAGGCGATCGCGGATCGCATCGAACGCATCGTTCAGGAGCGCCGCACCGCGACCATGGAGTTCCGCGCGCCGATCGGGACCGCCCCGACCACGCCCCGGGATGATCTCGCGGCACGCCGCACCCAGCCACGCCGAACGACCGGCGGTCGGGCGCTCGCCTAGATGCAGTCCGCGGGGTGTGGCGTTAGGCCCCGATATGCGGTTCGGGTGACAACTCGACGTGCACCGTGGTGCGCTCGGTTCCGGTGCGCACATCAACCATGTCGACGAGCTGGCGCACCAGCCAGAGTCCGCGCCCCCGCACATCGTCGGGCTCGGGTGGGCGGTTCTTCCAGGCGCCGTGTTGGTCGAGGCCCGTGCCATAGTTGCTGACTTCAATCACCAAGCGTCCATCCCACCATGCCTCGACCAGAATCGGCGGGTCACCATGTTCTTGGGCGTTCGCGACCAACTCGGTGAAGGCGACGGCGACATCATCCGCGCGATCGGCGAATCCCGATCGGATCGCGATGTCGTAGATTTCGCTGCGCATGACCAGCGTCTGGCCACGTGAGGTGATCTCGGCGCGATAGCGCACGGCTAAGGGGACCACGCCGGTCGTCTCAGATTGAGCACTCAGGGGAGGCGTCCCTTCGGCGCGGTCGATGGACCATTGAACCACGTTTTGCGGCCGCAATGGCGACGCACGGGGATCGGGGCGATTTCGCACCGGCTGACGGTGTCAATAGTCATGCGGCGATCGCCGGTTCCGGGGTGGTCATCGACGTGATCCGCTCCGTCATATGCATGGCATCGCAGCAGGCGATCCCAATCGTCTTGGCGAGACTTTGGACCACATACAAGCGTGTGCTCTGCAGTACGTGCGCATCGAAGCCGCCCGAGGCGATGTTCACCGTAGCGGTAATCGCCAGTTCACCGATGGCTGGCAGGGACTTCCCGACGCCGTGCCCGGGTCGCAGGCCGCCCGAGCGCAGGCTGATGATCCCAATGCTCCCGCGCGGTCCGAGTGCGGCGTCGATGGCGACGACCAGCGGCGATTGTCCGGCGTTGGTCAACGGATCGAGCCGTGCACGCAGATTGAGGGCGTGGAGGGGGTACTCCAGGGTGCCCATGACGCGGGAGTCGTCGTAGCCGGAGCGGATCAGCCATTGCCCGACCAGGGGCCCGAGGGCATCTCCGGTCGAGCGATCGGTCCCAATACACGCGAACACGACAGGTCGCTCGGGCGCGCCGTGGGTGACCAAGGCCTGGCTGAGCGACATCGCGAGGGTGTGCATCGCGGCGGGGTCGTCTCCCGGGACATCAATGTTGTGCGACATATCGACGGCGGCCCTCGGGTCGGTCTTGCGTATTCGCAGGCTATGGCGCGCGGCGCCCGCGTCCGCCACCCATCCGGATGGTGCGTACCCATACGGATTTCGGGGACGCTCCCCGACCATCCACTAGCGCGCCGATGCGCGGTGCCGCTAGGTGTCGCCCTCGACCTCGCGGCGCAGTTCGAGGCGCCGCTCGGGGGTCACGTCGATCCAGTCGACCTCGTTGATCGCTCCCTCGAGGGCCCAGAGGATGATCAGCTCAGTACTCCAGGGGCGCCAAGCCCGCATCGTGCGGTACGCCTCCGCCGCGCCGATTCGTCGCAACTGCGTGGCGGAATCGATGCCAACCTCATGCAACCACTGCGTGATGGCCGGGTCGATATTGCGCATGTCGAGGATCCGTTGATCGTCGGTCATTCGCTCGTGAGTGCGGCAATTGCGGTGTGGAGGCGGGCCGCGGCCGCGGGCGGCATCATCGCGGTGACATGCAGACCGGTCGCGGTCTGTTCTTCGCTAATGTCCCGGCCCAGCCGGTAGACGTCCGACAGCAAGACACCGGCGCTCCACGGGATCACGACATCCAACTGTGTGAGCCGGTCGCGTGCGACTTCGGTGAGCCGCTCCCGGAGGGCGTCAATGCCGTCGCCGGTGAGCGCGGAGGTCAGCACGGCGTCAGGATGACGGGCGCGCAGTGCCTGACGATCCTCGTTGCTGATCCGGTCGATCTTGTTCAGCACGAGTAGGCGCGGGATCGCACCGGCGCCGATTTCCTCCAGCACATCCTCGACGGCAATCGCTTGGGCCAGGCGCCGATGTTCGGGCTCGGACGCGTCGGCGACGTGGAGGATCAGGTCGGCGTCGTGCACCTCGTTCAGTGTCGATTGGAAGGCTTCGACCAGCTGGTGGGGCAAGGCGCGAATGAATCCGACGGTGTCCGAGAGCAGAATCCGATATCCGCGTTCCTCGATGGCCCGCGTTGTCGGGTCGAGCGTCTCGAACAACGCGTCGTTGACCGACACGGTTGCCCCGGAGAGCGCGTTCATGAGGCTGGACTTCCCGGCGTTGGTGTAGCCGGCCAGCGCGACGCGGGGTGCCCCGGACCCGAGGCGCCGGTCGCGCATGATGTTGCGTGAGCGGTCGAGATCACCAAGCCGACGCCGGAGTACCGCCATGCGATTGCGCAATAGGCGCCGATCGGATTCGAGCTGGCTCTCACCCGGACCGCGCGTCCCAACCCCACCACCCAGGCGCTCGAGGTGCTGCCAGAGGCCTTCCTGGCGTTGGTACGAATACGCGAGCTGTGCGAGCTCCACCTGGAGCTTGCCCTCGGCGGTGCGGGCGTGAAGGGCGAAGATGTCCAAGATGACGGCGGTGCGATCGACGACCCGTATCGACAGACGGTCTTCGAGTGCGCGTTGCTGGCCGGCGCTGAGCTCGCCATTGATCGCCACGAGATCGGGCCGGTATTGGCTGAACATCTCGTGGAGCTCCTCGAGCTTGCCCTTGCCGAGGTAGGTCTTCGCATCGGGGCGCACCCGCTGCTGGACGATCCGCGCCACGGTTTGGGCGCCGCCGGTACGCAGCAGCTCCACCAGCTCGTGGATCGAGTCTTCGGCATCCTCGTCGAGCCGGACGACCGATGCGACCACAATGGCCTTCTCGGGGCCTTTGGCGACGCTGGTCTCGCGCTCGAGCTCGCGCTCGGCACCACCACGGTAGGTGCGTTGGATGTCGCGGTCTTTGCCGTGGTCGAGGTAGCGGTCTTTGCCCACGTCCTAGATAATGCACCTCCGCGGGCCAGTCAGTGTGACTTGGGGCGCGACGGTGCCTGGTGCGAGCGATGAGTGACCCCCGTGGTGGCGTGCCGAACGGCACGGCTCGAGGTCGCCCGTTGCGGGTCGCAGGTGAACGTCGATGCACGCGTCGGCCGGCTGGCGGATCCCGACGGCGGGTCTCCAGTCGTGCGACGACACCGCGTGCCCGGGCGCGGGGCCAACCGGAGTCCGCGATGCCGCTGTGGAGCCCCGGCAGAGCGACCGGGCCCACGGCGCGGCTGGGGTAGGCTCTGGGCAGGCGCGCGCGGCGCGATGACCGAGGGGGGTGTCGTGATGGGAATTGAAGAGGAAGTTGACAAGATATTCAGCAGCGAGTCGCCACCGCACAAGCGGATGGTGGACTACGTGGTCGGCCAGCTTGATGCCGGGCGACACCTCGAAGAGATCATGCAGGACCCCAATCTGACCAGTTCGCTCTCGGCGCTCGATCGTCGGGCCGTGCTCGAGGACCACCGGGTTGCTGCCGCGGCCCATGCGGACATCATCGCCGCGATGCGGGCCAAGCTCGATGCCGCATTGGGCGAGTAGCGAGTACACTCGTCACTGTGAATCGGGCCGTTGAGAGATCAGGTCGTGGCCGTTCCGATCGCCGTCGGCGTCGGGTTCGCGGCCCTGATCATGCGGCGTAGCGGACTCCGAGGCATCGATTGATGCACGAGTTTTTCTCGCAAAACCAGACGATTGTCTTGTTCGCTCACGGGCTCGTGTTTTTTGCCCTCGGCCTGGCGGTATGGCTGCAGCGCCGCCGCGCGAGTCGCCTGGTGCTCACCAGCGCGTTGATCTGGCTGGCGGCGTTCGCGGTGACCGATGCCTTTGCGGTCTGGGGCAAGGTGTTCATTCCGATCCAGCAGAGTTACCTGGACCCCGGCTACGTCCACGGCCTGCTGATCGTGCGGGGGCTGCTGCAAGCGGCCGCATTCCTGTTCATGGTGCAGTTCGGGTTGCGCTTGCTGGAACTGTCTCGTCGCATGCGGCTGGCGCTGACGGGTATCTCGGTCGCCACGTGGGGGGCGATCGTGCTGGCGGGCACCATCGTCGGCAACCAGGACAACTGGACCGCGTTGCAGTGGGAGGGCTCGATCGACAACGTCGCAAGTCTGTGCCTGTTGCTCACCGGGGCGTTGTTGTCCGCGGTCGGGTTGTGGCGTCAGCGCGGGGCGCTGTCGGCTGCGGGTATGACCAGCATCCGACCATGTGCGGCCGCGGCCGCGGGTGTGCTTGTCTGCTACGCCGTCCTTGCCGGGACGATTGTCGATGCGGCTCCCTGGGCGCCCGGGCTGATCACCGTGGATCGGTGGTTTCAGGCAACGGGCATTCCCGTGGATGTTCTGCAAGGCCTCGCCGGTCTGGCGCTGTGCGTGCTGGCGGCCAAACTGCTTGAGATCTTCGAGTTCGAGGCCAAGCACCAGCTCGATGCCCTGGAGCGTTCGCGAGCGATCGCCGAAGAGCGTGCACGCTTCCGTCGGGATCTGCATGACGGCACGATTCAATCGATCTACGCCGCCGCGCTTCGCCTGGAGGCGATTGCGCTCCGGAGCGCCGACGACCCCATTCGCCGCGAGGTCCGTGGTGTGGTCGCCGACTTGAACCACGTCACCGACGACATCCGGTCGTACATCACCGACCTGTCCCAGACTCCTGATACACCCGCCGGAATCGCCGATCGGCTCCGTGAACTCGGTAGCGAATTTGACGCCGAGAGCGATCTTGTGGTTCGCGTGCAGGTCCGCGGCGTGTCATCCTCAGGGCCCGTGCCGCAAGGTGCCGGGAAGCATCTTGAGCAGATCTTGCGTGAGGCGCTCTCGAACGCCACGCGTCACGCGGGACGTTGCAGAGTCGATGTTGGCCTCCTGTTTGCTCACGATGAGATTGAGCTAGTGATCAGCGACAACGGCTTCGGCATCAGTGCGCCGATAGATGTGCATTCGGGCTTCGGGTTACGCAATATGCATGAGCGCGCCCGTCGCCTCGGTGGACGCTTACGCGTCGACCCTTCGTCACCAGGCACGCGGATCATCGTTTCGATCCCGCTCGACAGCGACATTCCGGATCCCGCGCCACTCACACAACCGTTCCCAGCAGAGGTGATGCCCTAGATGGCAACCAGTCAGATGGACGCGATTCGCATTCTGATCGTCGATGACCATGCGGTCGTGCGCATTGGGCTCAAGACCGTCCTTGCAAACGCCTCAGGATTCCGCGTGGTGGGCGAGGCGGGCACCGTTGCCGAGTCCGTCGCGCTCGCGGTGCAGGCGCGCCCGGACGTCGTGCTCATGGACGTGCGGTTGCCGGACGGGTCCGGTGTGGAGGCCTGTCGGCGCATCAAGGCCGACAATCCCGATATCCGCGTGGTGATGCTGACCTCCTACCAAGACGAAGAGGCCATCGTCGGAGCCGTAATGGCGGGGGCGAGCGGGTATCTGCTCAAGCAGGCCGATGCCGAGCGGTTGATCCAGTCCATCCGCGACGCGGCCGCCGGCGACTCATCGCTCGACCCTCGAGCCGCCGGCACATTGTTGACGCAGTTCCGCGAACTCTCGGCCAAGCAGGCCGAAGCGGAGCTTGCGGGGTTGACCGATCGTGAACGCCGGATGTTGGCCCTCATCGCCGAGGGGTACACCAATCGCGCGATCGGCGAGGTTCTGCACCTGTCGGAGAAGACCGTCCGTAACCACGTCAGCCAGCTGCTGCGCAAGCTCGGCTTCCAGCGTCGTTCGCAGGCGGCGGCCTGGGCGGGCCAGCGGCGCTTGGAGCTTCCCCCGGCATAGGCCGTTCCGGGTGACTGACCGTGGGCGTCAGGTGATGTTGCGCGCCTCGCCGGCGGCGCGTGGTGGGTGAGCTGTCGCGGTGAGCGTGCCCGCGGGGTGGTGGACTGATCCGACGGCCTGTGGGCGTCTGCGGTATTGGGATGGTGCGGGGTGGACCGATTGGGTCCACGTGGATGGCCGGACGACCCATGCGCCGCTGCGTCACGAGGACGTCGCCTCACCACCGTCTACCGAGTCCGAGTACGGCCCCGGGGCAAGGGACCCGGCATCCCGGGCCGGTGGGTCGCCCGCGACGGCCGCCCTCGCGCCGGTTTCTTCGCGGTGGCGTGCGTCGTATCCGCGGTCATGGGTCGCGCGGATCGGATCATGGCTTGTGGTGTGCGGGGGCGTGTGCGCGGCGGCGACCCTCGATCAGCCGTTGACTCGCCAGGTCCTGCCCGCTGGCGGGGCGGCGGGGTAGAACGGCACCTTCGTCGCACTCCTCGTTGGGCTCGCGATGATTGTCGCCGGCGCGGCCGGAGCCGAGTTGGCCAATATCTGGGTGCGCCTGTGTGCGCTGATCGCCGGTGCGACGCTCACGACGACGGTCGGCCTGATGGCGATTGCCAGCCGAACGGGATCGCCGCTGATCTCCGGGGTCCCCGTCGCGCTCAAACTCGGATGGTATTTGTTGCTGGCGGCCACCGCGTTGGGGGCGGCGGGCACCCTCGTAATGATGGGTTGGCCGACCGGACCCCCTGGGACCCAGGCGCGGGTGACGGTGCCGTTCGCGCTCGTCGGCCTGATCTGCGGGCTCGTCGGCCTGGTGATTGCGCCATTCGCGGCCCTGGGGTGCATGTGTGGCGGGTTGGGTCGGCTATGACGCGCGCGTCGCCGGTGACCGACACGCGACGCGGGGGTTCGCGCGGGGCGTCCAAAGTCTCGGTGCGGTCGTTTTTGGCCTATGGTCCATTGCATTGATCGTTGGGATGTTGGTCGTGAGCAACTGAGGTGGGCCGGGTTCGGTCGGTCCAGCCGAGAGGACTCGTATGCTCAAGGTCGAATTCCCGACACCAGGATCCTGCCGTCCGGCCGAGGCGCAATCGATGTCACGAACCGCTCGCGTTCTGGCGCTCGCCAACCAAAAAGGTGGCGTGGCCAAGACCACTACGACCCTTAATCTCGGTGTTGCCCTGAAGGACATGGGCTATCGCGTGCTCGCAGTGGACCTTGATCCGCAGAGCAACCTCTCGATGAGCCAGGGCATCGACGTCGAGGAGTTGGCGGTGACGATGTACGACGTGCTCGTGCGAGAGTTGCCGATGGCCAACCTGATCCAGGCCCGCGAGATCGATGTCGCGCCGGCCGGCATTGAGCTCGCCGGCGCCGAACTCGCCCTGTCGGCAACCATCGGTCGTGAGCGCGCATTGCAGCGGGCGCTGCGACCGCTCCTGGACCAATACGACGTCATCCTGATCGACACGCCGCCGTCGTTAGGCCTGTTGACGATCAATGCGATGGTCGCCTCGCATGGGGTGATCGTGCCGGTGCAGTGCGAGTACCTGTCACTGCGGGGATTGGCGCAATTACAGGCTACCTTGGAGCAGGTGCGTGAGCATCTGAATCCCGAGATCGCGATCATCGGCATCCTCCCGACGATGTACGACGGGCGCACCCTGCATGGGCGTGAGGCCGTCGATGTTCTGATCCAGAGCTTCGGCGATGTGGTGTATCCGGTGCGAATCGGAAAGACGATCCGTTTGGCGGAGGCGCCCGTGAGCGGCCACAGTGTGCTCTCGTACGATCCCCACGGACAAGCCGCCCGCTGGTATCGCCAATTGGCGCAAATCGTTGTCGAGCGTGAGCTGAGTTCGGTACCCCAGGAGGTAAGGGCATGAGCAGCCGTCCAGACCGCGTGAGCATGCGTGAGGGTCCGCTGTCGAATCTGTTTCGGAGCAGCGAAGCAGTACGCAGCACGACGGGCACAGAGCAACTGTTTGCGCCCACCGACGACATCCCCGTTCCCCACGTCAACAGTTACGTCGCCGTCATTCGCGTCGTGGGTGTCGGCGGCGCTGGGTGCAACGCGATCAATCGCATGGTGGAAGCCGGGCTGCGGGGCGTGGAGTTCATTGCGATTAACACCGATCGCCAAGCGCTCGATGCCTGTAACGCGGACATTCGGATTCCGGTCGGGATCGAGCTGACGCGCGGTCGTGGCACGGGAGGCGACCTGCACAAGGGTGAGCAGGCGATCCGTGACGCCGAAGATCAGATCCGCCGTGCGCTCAAAGGCAGTGACCTCGTCTTCATCGCCGCCGGTCAGGGCGGCGGCATGGGTACCGGTGGCGCCCCAATGGTCGCTCGGATCGCACGAGAGCTTGGGGCCCTCGCCGTCGCGGTGGTGACCAAGCCGTTCTCATTTGAGGGCAAGCGTCGTGTCGAGGTCGCCGACGAAGGGATCGTCCGCCTGCATGAGACGGCCGACACCGTCATCGTGATCCCGAACGATCGCCTGATGAGCGTGCTCGAACGTGGCACGAGCATGGTGAGCGCCTTCCAGGTCACCGATGACCTCTTGCGCCAGGGCGTCCAGGGCATCTGCGACATGATCACGCTGCCGGGCTTGATCAACCTCGACTTTGCCGACGTCCGTACGGTGATAAAGGACGCCGGCGAGGCACTCCTGGGGATCGGGTATGCCGGTGGGGGCAATCGCGCCGCAGAGGCCGCCCAGGCAGCGATTTCATCGGCGCTGCTCGAAACGCCGATCGACGGTGCCCAAGGTGTTCTGTTGGGGATCACCGGTGGCCCGGATCTGTCGCTGATGGAGGTCAGCGAGGCCGCCGAGGTCGTTGCTGCGGCGGCGGACCCCAACGCGAACATTATTTTCGGGGCAGCCATTGATCCCGACTTGTCCGGACAGGTGTGGGTGACCGTGGTTGCCGCGAACTTCACCGGGGTTCGCGCGGCGCCGCCCGCCAACCCTGAGGCAGAGTCGCTCGCCGCTCGGTCGATCCCGCGGGCCATCGGTCGCTCGGTCGCATCGATGAGCGTGGGGGCGTTGGGAGCGGAGTCGGGCGCCGCCGGCCAGGAGCAGGGCATCACCGGGTCGGTGGGGTCGGAGCTCTCCTTCGACGTCGAACAGTAGCCCCGCCGCACACACATCGGGGGGTCGTTGCAGCAGGACGGCGGGCGTCGGCGCATGCTGGCGCCATCATCCTTGCCGAGGGTGGGAACGCAGTCGATGCGGCAATCGCCGCGGCTTTTGCGGGGGCGGTCTGCGAAGGTCCGCTGACTGGTCTTGGGGCGGGTGGGTTCATGCTGGTGTGCTCGCCCGATACCGCCCCGGTGCTGTTGGATTTCTTCGTGGCGGTGCCGGGGCTCGGTCCAACCGGGCGTGCGTTGGACCCGGCGGAGCTCGATGCATTTACGGTGCCCTTTGGGGATGCCGATCAGGTCTTTCATATCGGCCCCGCCTCGGTCGCCGTCCCCGGGATGCTCCAGGGGCTGTGCGCCGCGTGGGAACGGTTTGGACGGCTCGGCCTGCCAGACCTGGTCGCACCGGCGGTCGATTGCGCGCGGCGGGGCGTCGTGATCGGCGCACAAGCGGCATACCTGCACCGCATCTTGGGTGAGATGCTCACCTTCACGGCAGATGCAGCGGCGGTCTACGCGCCGCGTGGCGAGATGCTGGGCGAAGGTGGCATCTTTCGCAATCTGGACTTGGCGTCCACCCTCGAAGAGGTGGGACGTACCGGCGCCGCCGCGATGGCTCCTGGGGGCTGGCTCGCCGAGATGATCGTCGAGGGCCTGGCGCCCTCGGGCGGCCTGTTGACGCCGACCGACATCGCCGCATACCGCGTGATCGAACGCCGACCGCTGCAGACCGCGTTTCGTGGTCGCACGGTGATCACGAATCCGCCACCTTCTTCGGGGGGTGTGTTGATTGCCGCGGCACTTGCCCAGCTGGAGCGGCGATCGGTTGCGACCGGTACCGGCGAGTTCTATCGGGATGTGGTCGCTGCCGGCGAGTACGCCAACAGCCTGCGCACGGAGGAGTTTGCGCGCCGGCTTAACGACGTCGCCCCCGATGAGACCGACTGGACGCAGTTCGTGGGGCCGATCGCGGGGCTCCCGATTACGCGCGGCCCCAACGGGACGACCCATGTCAGCGTCGTCGACGCGGACGGGATGATCGTGAGCCTGTCGAGCAGCAACGGCACGTCGTCGGGTGTGATGATTCCCGGGACCGGGTTCCTGCTCAACAACATGATGGGTGAACAGGACCTCAACCCGCATGGATTTGGGAGCATGCCGCCGGGCGGCCGGATGACCTCGATGATGGCGCCGACCGTGGTGATGGAGGGGCCCCGTCCGCGGATTGGGCTGGGGTCCGCGGGATCGAATCGGTTGCGGTCGGCGATTCTGCAGACATTGGTGGGCATTGTGGATGGCCAGATGTCGATTGCGGCTGCGGTTGCACGGCCTCGGGTGCACCCGGAAGGCGGCGGAATCGATGTCGAAGCCGGTGTGCCGCACGACGTGTGTGTGGCCCTCGAGGCCGATGGGCGGGTCCTGCGACGGTGGGGTGCTCGGAATCTGTTTTTTGGCGGAGTCAGTGCAGTGGGCTGGTGTCAAGATGAGCTGCAAGGTGCCGGAGACCCTCGCCGTGGTGGGGCGGCCTTTGGCGTATCGCAGTCCGGGGAGGTGGTTGACCTATCGACGATCTAATTGTTGAGCACGCCGGGACGGCCTATCGGATGGCGCCCGAGGGCGTGCGCGCATCGCTGTCGGATGGTCCGGCGATGTTGTGGGGCTTTCAGGTCAAGGTCTTTGACGGCGACACGCTGGTGTGCATCAAGACGTGTTTCGTTGGTCGCGTGAGCGTGCAGGTGCGTAAGGCCGACGCTCTGGATGCACCCGGAGAAATCCTGATTCCGGTCCTGCATGAATTGGCCTTGGAGAAGGTCGGGGCGGCAATCCTGGCGGGCGATCTCGAGGATGAGATCGTCTTTGCCTGACGGCGAACTGGCCGCCTATGCCGTCAGATCACCCAACGGGCCCGATCCCGGACGATCCGACGGACCAAGTTCATCGATAATTATCGGTCTGCCGTCATGGGGCAGGTGAATCACCAGCCGTCCCGCCGGGGTCCGCCGGGCGAAGGTGAAGTTCCACTCCTCGGTCGTCCAGTTGGTCCAGGTCAGATCGAGTTCGGCGGCGTCCGGATGCGTCTCGGCGATGATGTGCGTCGCCGAGCTCAGCGCGGCGGCACCGGCCGGTCCGAGGATGTCGCGGATGCGTCGTGGATTCATCGCAGGGGAAATCCGTTCACGGTGGCGGAAATCGCGTCGGGTCCTACCACCACCGTGGCACCATCGGGGGTCTCGCGCCGCAGGATGCCCATCCCGATGGCACCGAGCGTTGGGTGCACGGCGGCCGAGCTGATCGTCCCGACCAGCTGATCCTCGTGGCGCACCTCGGCGCCGATCGGCAGGGGACGCTCGGCGATCAGCCCACGCAAGGTGCGGTTGACCTGCCCCCGATGTTGGGCGCGTGCGACGGTTTCTTGGCCCAGGTAGCACCCTTTGCTGAAGTCCACGACGCGGCCCTCCAGGAGCACCTCTTGGACCAGAGTCTTCGGGCCCGTGTCGACACCCACCCGCGCAACCCCAGCGGTGACGCGAAGTACCTCAAGCACGTCACGCGAGGTTGGCTCACACCCCCAATTGGCGGCGGCCTCGGCCCCGTCGTCGACGATGACATCGCGCGTTCCCGGAATCCACCCCGGCGCGCTGATCCCAAGCGCGGCAGTGTCGATCTCGTCGGAGATCGTCACACACACCGAGATCTCCGGTCCGAGGATCTCGAGATCTTCCGAGAAGTGGAAGCGATCCAGATCGACGGCCAGGCGTGGTGCGGCCGCGGGGTCGGTGATGAGGCTAAAGCACCGCGGCCCGTCGCGGACGATCTGCAGCTGCGCGGTGATGTGTCCTTTGGCATCAAGCAGCAGCGCGAGGCGCCCGTCGCCGTCGGCGAGGTCGCTGACGTTGCAGGTCACCAGGCCTTGCAGGAATGTCGCGGCATCCGGTCCTTCGACCCAGACGAGTCCGCACTGACCGATCACGCACGACCGCGACAGCGTCGGGAGGGTGTCCGAGGGGCCCACGGGCCCCTCCCGCATCGGGCGGCTTGTCAATCGAGGGGCACCTTGCCGTTGGTGGGTGCAACTTCGGCGGCGAGTTCCGCACGCTTATGGCCGGCAAGTTCGTGCTCGAGCGCGCCGGTCACCAGATCCAGCCGCGCGTTCTCGTCGCGTGTCTCCAGCAGCTCTTGCTTGATCACCGATGGGAGCTCGACATGGCTCGCCAGCACGTATGACCATGGAATGCCATCTTCGGGTTCGGGCGTTTGGGCGCTGCCGGTCGCATGCTCGGCCAGCGCTGCAAACTGCTCGGTTGCCTGCGCCGTCCGCGTCGGGTCGACCGTGGATGCGGTATCGGTGCAGGTGCGGCATTCGGCGCGGTAGTACATGCGCCCGTCGATTTCGCGCAGAATCTCGACCGGCTCGAGACCGCGCACAACAACGCTGATGCGACCGTCGTCGTGGCGCTCGAGCAGTTCGTCAAAACGGGCCGCGCATCCGGTCGATGCGGTCGTGTCGTCCTCGGAATAGAGCACGACGAACGGGGTATCTTCCAGTACGCAATCGGCAAACAGCTGCCGGTAGCGAGGCTCGAAGATGTGGAGTGGCACTCGCTCCCCGGGCAGGAGCACGAGACCCAGCGCGAACAGCCCAAGTTCGTTGGTATTCGGCATCATCTGAGCATAGCCCCCGCGCTGAATGTGCGCCGCTGGTAGCATCGCCCGCCGTGAGCCCGACGCCGCCATTGCCTGCAGGGATCGCCCGTCCGGCACTGGCGGCCGTGACCCCGTATGAGCCGGGTCGCCCCATCGACGACGTGCGCCGGGAGTTGGGCCTGGAGCGGATCATCAAGCTGGCCTCCAACGAGGGCCCGTACGCGCCGTTTCCGTCCGCGATCGCGGCGGTGGCCGAAGCCGTCGCGGGGCAGCGGCTGTATCCCGACCCGGGGGCGTGGGCGCTGCGGGACGCGCTGTCAGCACATCTTGGCGTGCCCGGGGACGCGATTATGGTCGGAAACGGCGTGGACAGCCTGATCAAACTGCTGTGTCTGGCGCTGTTGGATCCTGGCGACCAACTGGTGATGGGCTGGCCGTCGTTTATCTCATGGCGCCAGGGCGCGGCGATCCAAGGTGCCGAGGTGCATGCCGCACCCCTGCGGGCCGACGGGGCCTATGACCTGGATGCGCTGGCCGCGCAGATCACCCCGCGCACCAAGCTGGTCGTCGTGGTGAGTCCGAACAACCCCACCGGTGGTGCCGTCGACGCCCGGGCGTTGGCGCGCTTTCTCGATGCGCTTCCGTCCCATGTATTGGCCGTGCTCGATGAAGCCTACTTTGAGTATCTCCGCGAGGGCTCCCACGATGGGGTCGGGCTCGTTCGCGACGGGGGTCGACTCGTCGTGACCCGGACGTTCTCCAAGGCCTATGCACTGGCGGGCCTCCGCGTGGGTTATCTGGTGGGTCCTCCCGAGCTCGTGCAGTTGCTGGGGCGCGTGCGCAACGCATTCGACGTCAACGGGCTCGCGCAAGTTGCCGCTCTCGCAAGCCTCACCGATACCGAGGGGCATCTCGCCCGACGGGTCGCCGAGGTGGTTTCGGAGCGCGACACGGTGGATGCCGGCCTGCGCGCGCTCGCGCTGGATCCGCTGCCCTCACAGGGCAACTTCTTGCTGGTCCGCGTCGGCTCGCCGGAGCGGGCGGGTCGGTTGAATGTCGCGCTCCTGTCGCGTGGCATCATCGTTCGGCCCGCCGGTGCATTCGGCGCGCCCGACGGGCTGCGCATCACGATCGGACGCCCGGTTGAGAACTCCCAAATGCTCGTCGCAATGACCGCGTCACTCCACGAGGTCGACGCCGCCTAGTCCGTGCCCGAGACGCGCCCCGTGACGGAGAGCTCTCGGGCGATCGTTCTGGGTCCTACGCCGTACTGGCGGTGCCGAGCTGCTCGGCCAAGGCGAGCACGAGGCCGACGCCGAACCCGGTGCCTGCGCCACCGACCATGCCCGTGCCGGCGATGTCGATGTGACACCAGGGGAGTCCGTCGGTGAACTCGCGCAGGAACTGGGCTGCGT
>JADGPH010000018.1 GCA_017882555.1 Thermoleophilia bacterium | reverse complement strand
TCGTGGACACGATGCGCGGCTTGGGTCGCGAGCGGGAGACCGTCCAGGTCGTCGCCGACCAACTGGGTTCACCCACCTGGACGTGCGATCTGGCGTGCGCCGTGGAACAGCTCCTCGGGCTGCCGATAGGTATCTACCACACCTCGGGCGGCGGGTCGGTGACGTGGGCCGGGTTTGCCGCGGCGATCTTTGCGGAGACTGGGATTGATTGTCGCGTGGAAGCGATCACGACCGAACAACTGGGGCGCCCAGCGCCGCGCCCGGCACGCTCGGTGCTGGCGGTGACCCGTCCCGGTGCACCGCGCTTGCGTGATTGGCGTCAGGCATTGCGGGCGTACTTACAGGAGGCGGCATGAGACTGTTGGTTACCGGCGGGTGTGGCTTTATCGGGTCGACGTTTGTGCGGATGGCCCTCTCGCGTGGTCACCAGGTCACGAACCTCGACAAGCTGACCTATGCCGGCAATCCGGCCAACGTCGCCGAGGTCGCCGATCTGCCCGGCTACCGCTTCCTGCACGCCGACATCGCCGATGCCGCGGCTGTGGCCAACGCCTTGGAGGGCGTCGATGTGGTGGTCAACATGGCCGCGGAGAGCCATGTCGATCGCAGCATCCTCGACCCGGCGACCTTTCCGATGACCGACGTCGTGGGGACTGCGGTGATCCTCGACCAATCCCGTCGAGCGGGGGTCCGCCGGTTCGTCCAGGTGTCCACCGACGAGGTCTACGGTTCGATTCCGCACGGTGCGTTTCGGGAGACCGATCCACTCGAGCCGTCGAGTCCGTACTCCGCCAGCAAGGCCGGTGGTGATTTGCAGGCATTGGCCTGGCACCGCACCTACGGCATGGATGTCGTGGTGACGCGTGGGTCGAATACCTACGGGCCGCGGCAATACCCGGAGAAGTTGATTCCGCTGTTTGTCACCAACGCCCTCGACGGTGAGGGTCTGCCGGTGTACGGCGACGGTCAGCAGATCCGTGACTGGATCCATGTTGAGGACCACTGTGCGGGGATTTTTGCCGTGCTTGAGCACGGCGCCGCCGGTGAGGTCTACAACGTCGGGGGTGCCAATGAGCGCACCAATCTCGACATCACGGAGCGGATCCTTGGGCTCACCGGTCGCGACGGGGCCTTAATCCACCACGTCACCGATCGGCCGGGTCACGATCGTCGGTATGCCCTGGCGACTGAGAAGTTGAGCACGCTCGGTTGGACTGCACGCGTGGAGTTCGCCACGGGCCTCGCGGATACCGTCGAGTGGTATCGGGCGAACCGCGCGTGGTGGGAGCCGATCAAGTCTGGCGAGTACCGGGCCTACTACCAGGCCCAGTACGGCGATCGCGGGTCTGCCCCGCGGGCCTAGACACAGTGTGGCGGGCGGCGGGCGCACTCCGCCGCCGTTCCTCATACGACGAGGAACTCCTCCGGCGGAACGTCGCGCCATGCCTTGGCGGGAAGTCCGGCCACGAGGCGCTTGGCCGGCACGTTCCGAGTCACAAGCGCTCCTGCAGCGACGAAGGCTTCCTCTCCGATTTCGATGCCGGGGAGAATCACCGCGCCGCCACCGACGCGTGCACCGCGGCGGATGATCGCGCCCAGGATCTGCTCGTGGCGTGCCTCGGTCCGGCCCATGTAGTTGTCGTTGGTCGTGGTCACGCACGGAGCGATGAACACGTGTTCTTCAAGGGTCGAGTACGCAGTGATGTAACTGTTTGACTGAATCTTGCAGAACGCGCCGATTTGCACGTTGTTCTCCACACAGACACCGCGTCCCACGACGACAGCCTCGCCGATTTCGCAGCGTTCGCGAACGGATGCGAGGTCGCCGATGATGGCGCGATCGCCAATGCGCGTTCCGGCGTAGACAATCGCGCCCGAGCAGACCGCGGCACCTGCGCCGAGGACGAGTCCGGGGAGCGGCTCGCGGCTCGCAGTCGAGCGCGCCGATAGGCGGGGGATCTTTCCGAGCACGACGTTGTCTTGGATGATGCACCCGTCACCGATGACGGTGTCGTCGTGAATCACCACGTTGGCCCCGATCTCGACGTCGTCTCCGAGCGTCACGTTGCTGCCGAGCACCAGATTTTCTCTCACAGGTTCGCCTCCGCGAGCGGGATCGCGACGCCGCCTGAACGCAAGCTCATCGTCATCGCCTCAAGGACCTCAACCACCGTTGCACCGGCATGGCCATCGGCCAACGGCCGGCTGCCGTCTGCGACGCAGCGAACAAACTCGTCGCACACGACACGCAGGGGTTCGACGCCGGGGATTTTCGGACTGAAGATGTCTCCGCTGCGCACCTGGATGTATTCACCATATGTCTCCGTGCGCGGGATCGGGCCCTTGTCATACAGCGTGACCTTACGCTCGGTCTCCATGTCGTCGAAGACCACCATCTTTTCGGAGCCGATCACGGTCATCTTGCGCATCTTGTGGGGATCCAGCCACGAAAGGTGGAGATGACCCAGAATTCCGGACGGGAAGCGAATCTGACCAAACACGACATCCTCGACGCCCGGCTGGAGATAACTCTCTCCGGTGGCCGTCACCTCGATCGGACGTTCGCCGACGAGCCACAGCAGCACCGAGATGTCGTGTGGGCCAAGACTCCAGAGGGCGTTCTCATCGGGGCGCACGATCCCGAGGTTCTGGCGATTGCCGTACAGGTAGTAGATTTGACCGAGCTCGCCGGAGTCGATGATCTGCTTTACCCGCTGCAGGCCGGGGTGATAGACGAGCAGGTGGTCGACCATCACGACCAGGCCGCGGGCGTCGCCGAGATCCGCGAGTTCGCGTGCGTCGGCGGCGCTTACCGCCAGTGGCTTTTCGACGAACGTGTGCTTGCCCGCCAAGAGCGCACGCTTGGCCAACGCCGCGTGCGTCGGGACCGGCGTCGCGATGACGATCGCGTCGAGGGTGTCGTCGCCGAGCAAGTCGTCGTAGCGTGTCGTGAACTGCGTCGTGGGGTAACCGGGCCGATGGCGGTCAAGGACGGCGGTGTCAAGGTCACAGCACCAGGCCAATTCGGCGTTCGGCATTCGGGCGAAGTTTCGGGCCAAGTTCGGCCCCCAGTAGTTCATCCCGACCACACCTAGGCGTACCGTGCTCATAGGCGCCAGACATTGGGACCGTCGGGGGCTGCCCGGCGTAGGTCGACCACGAGCGGTGCGTGCTCGACGACCATGTCCCAGTCGACCCCGTCGTGGTCGGTCACGATCACGACGACGTCATGGGCCTTCAGGGCTTCGGGCGTCAGCGCAATGCTCTCCAGCGATCGGGTCGCGAGTGCGGCCACATGGGCGTCGTGATAGCTGACGACGCCGCCGTCGGCCGCCAGCAGATCAATGATCCTCAGCGCCGGGCTCTCACGCGTGTCGTTGACGTTCTTCTTGTAGGCCACGCCCACCACCAGGACGCGGCTGCCGTTGAGTGACTGGCGGCGGCTGTTGAGTGCGCGGATGACCTTGGAAACGCAGAACGCAGGCATTTGGGAGTTGATCTTGCCGGCAAGCTCGATGAACTCGGTATGAAAGTCGTATTCCCGAGCTTTCCAGGTCAAATAGAACGGGTCGATCGGGATGCAGTGTCCGCCAAGACCAGGGCCCGGGCGAAATGGCATGAACCCGAACGGCTTCGTGGCGGCGGCGTCGATCACTTCCCAAAGGTCGACCTCCATCCGGTCGCACAGCACAGCCAGCTCGTTGACCAACGCGATGTTGACGCTCCGGAAGATGTTCTCCAGCAGCTTGGTCATCTCGGCGACCTCGGGTGTCGAGACCTCAACGATCGTGTGCATCGCCAATCCGTAGAGCTCCGCCGCCCGACGGGTGCACTCGGGTGTCAGACCGCCAACGACCTTGGGCGTGGTTTGCGCGGTCCAGTCCTCGCGCCCGGGGTCGACCCGTTCCGGAGAGAACGCGAGCGAGAAGTCGCGACCGGCACGCAACCCCGAACGCTCCAATCGAGGCGCGAGTTCATCCCGGGTCGTGCCCGGATAGGTCGTGCTTTCCAGCACGACCAGTTGGCCATGACGCAAGCGCTGGGCGAGACTCTCGGCCGCCCCGAGCACCGCGGACAGATCGGGCTCTCGATGCTCGTCAAGCGGTGTCGGCAGGCAAATCAACACGGCTTCGACCTGGCGCAACTCGTCCCAGTTGGTCGTTGCGCGAATCAGACCCGCAGCGGCCAGCGGAGCAAGGCGGTCGCTCGGGATGTCCTCAATGTAGGACTGCCCGGCATTGATTAGGTCGACCTTGGACTGGACCGCATCGAGACCGAGCACGTGAACTCCGGCTTCGGCAAATGCCGCCGCCAGCGGGAGGCCGACATATCCCAGACCGATAATACCAACCCGCGGCGCAGGAGCGCTCAAATGGGGCCTTCTTGGAATCGTGGGGGCACAGGAGAACTACAACGGCGCGTTATCGTAGCCAGTGGCGCAACTGACTGAAAGGACTCCCAGCTGTGGGTGACACGGTGCTCGCCGGTTTGCCGCGACTTGTTCGTGTGCGTGACGAGGTTCGCATGCGGGGCATCGCCGCCCTGGGAATCGGCGCGGCAACGGTGGGCTGGTGGATGCTCGCCTGGCTTCTCGGCGAGGGCGTTCAGGGTCTGCGCTTCGTCCTCGCGACCGCGGGGATTGGCGTTCCCACGCTGATCGTGACCATGCTCGTGAGCGGTCGGCGCGTGCGCGCGGCGGACCCGCTGCGCGTGCCGCCGGGAATTGCGGTGTACGAGACGATCGCTGCCGCTCGTGAGCGCCGGACGCGCTTGGCCGGCGTCGTAATGTTCGGTGTGATCATCCTCATGGTCTTCGACCGGTTTAGTCATGGTGCGGGTGAAATGGCGGGCCTGGTCGCCGGACTGTTTGTCCCCATCGGTGCCGTCGACACCCTCGAGTCACGCAAGTGGGTCGCACTCGAGCGTGAACATCACGACACACGCCTCTACGTCTTGGTGCCCGCCCACGCGTTCATGGCGCGGTTCGGGCCCCAGGAGATCTACGAGCGTCCGCGTAGCGAGGCCGAGATCGCCCACGTGGGGTTTACGGGTCTCGAGGACTAACCCGCGGCCGAGTGCTCTGCGACGAACGCTTCGAGGAGTTCTGCGATGCGCACCGAGGCCTGGCCGTCGCCGTAGAGCTTTGGGGCACGCTTTGGAATCGCGGGGTGTGCCAGTGCCAACGCGACGCGGACGGGGTCCATGCCCGTGAGCGTGTTGAAGCCATGCTCGATCGTTTCCGTCCATTCGGTCGTGTCACGGAGCGTGATGCAGGGGACGCGGTGAAGGCACGCTTCCTTTTGCACACCCCCGGAGTCCGTCACCACAGCGCGCGCTTGGGTGAGCAGGCGTGTGAAGTCGAGATACCCCACCGGCGGGACCAGTTGCACGCCCTCGATGCGCCGCGCCGCATCCCACAGGCCGGCGGCCTCCAGCTTCGCCCGGGTGCGGGGATGAACCGGGAACAGCGCCGGACCGGGCAGCGCACGGAGCACGTCCACCAGTGCGTTGAGCGCCTCGGGTGTGTCGGTCGCGGACGCGCGATGCACGGTCACCAGGATGTACTCGCCCGGCATCAGGC
>JADGPH010000121.1 GCA_017882555.1 Thermoleophilia bacterium | reverse complement strand
GCTCGATCAGGGCCCGCAACATCCCAACTTGCATCGCACCGAGGCCGGCGCCGCCGCCGAACACGAATGCGATCGATTCGGTGACCGACGGTCCCGATGGATCAGTCATGCGATACGCCAATATGCGACGGACGTCGGTCGCGGGGCGAATGATGGTCCGCGAGGTGCCGCTGACGCGCGCGCTGAGGCCCCTGGTCGGTACCAGCGGGACAGAGACCGTGGTGCAACGTAGGCGCATGAGGCATCGAAGTCCCAGAGTATTCGGAATCCACGCCAACAGCCCGGAAATCCCCATGTGCGCCGTGCGAGCACGGCCGGTAGTCCGGATGGACGCCCCGGAGGCACGACGTGCATGTTCACCACGCTGCACCTCGGCATGGCCGTCAGCCGCCCGCAGCAATCGTGCGAGCCAATTTCTTTACGATTTATCCGACCGCACATAGGCACCGAGCGGTGGCATGGGCTAGCGTGCGATCCCGTGAATACCGACAACTGGTTCGCTCATAATTTTCCCGCCGATCGGGACATGCTGGTCGCGTACTTCTGCGCCGAGTTTGGATTGGCTTCCGACATTCCGATCTACTCGGGCGGACTCGGTATTCTCGCGGGTGACCATCTCAAAGCTGCCTCCGACCTGGGTGTCCCGTTGGTCGCCGTCGGGCTCTTCTACGCCGAGGGCTACTTTCAGCAGGACATTGACGGTGGCAGGCAGCTGGAGACGTATCTCCGTCGCACGGGCGCCGACATCGGCGCCGAGTTGGTCACCGATCGCGACGGTGCACCGCTTCGGGTCACTGTCGCAATGCCGACGGGAGCCGTGCGCGCGGCCGTGTGGCGACTCGCGGTCGGGTCGGTCCCGTTGCTGCTCATCGACGCGAATATTCCGGAGAACAAGCCCGAGGATCGCGCGATCACCGCACGCCTCTACGGCGGCGGTCGCACCACACGGATCCGCCAGGAATTGCTGCTCGGAATCGGTGGACTCCGGGCGTTGGAGGCGACCGGGATCACCCCGACGGTGTTTCACCTCAACGAAGGCCACTCGGTCTTCTTGCAGCTCGAACGCCTGCGTGCCCTGCAAGCTGCGGGGCGCTCGCCCCAGGATGCCCTTGCGCAGGTGCGGCGCTCGTCGGTCTTTACGACCCACACGCCGGTGCCCGCAGGGAACGAGGTCTTCACCGACGAGCTCGCCAGCGAGTATCTCCGCGATGCCGCGACCGAACTGGGGATCTCGGTGCCGGAACTGCTGGATATGGGAAAGATCAGCGGTGAGGCGGGGTTCGGCTTGACACCTCTCGCCTTGCGGACCGCGGCACGCGCCAACGGGGTCAGCCGTCTGCACGGCGAGATCGCGCGCACGATGTGGCACGGGCTGTGGCCCGAGCGCGATGTCGCCCACGTCCCGATCGGTTCGGTCACCAACGGGGTGCACGTGCCGACCTGGCTCGAACCGGAGATTGCGCGTTTGGCACGCGAAGCCGGGGTCCGACTCGACCGCCCCCACGAAGAGCAGTTCGGGCGAGCCGCAGGCATTGACGATAAGGCCCTCTGGCTGGCGCACCGTGCCAACGTGGCACGGCTTGTCGAACTCGCGAACCGACGTGGTGCCATTGCCGGGGTCCACCCCCGTCTGGACCCGGATGCGCTGACAATCGGCTTCTCGCGCCGGTTTGCTACATACAAGCGGGCCGGGCTGCTGTTCCGGGACCCCGATCGCCTGGCCCGGCTACTCAATGCCGCTGGCGCACCCGTGCAGGTCATCATCGCGGGTAAGGCGCACCCCGCCGACGAGGACGGCAAGGACCTCATCGGCATGATCACCGACTTCGCGACCGATCCGCGCATGGCGGGACGCGTCGTGTTTGTCCCCAACTACGACATGGCTGTCGGCGCCCGGATCCTTCAGGGCTCAGACATCTGGCTCAACACGCCGCGCCTACCCATGGAAGCCTCGGGCACGAGCGGCATGAAGGCCGCCATCAATGGCGCCCTGAATCTCTCCATTCTCGATGGCTGGTGGGCCGAAGGGTACGACCCCACCATCGGCTGGGCCATCGGCGGCGGAGACATGTTCGACGACGCGGCAATGCAAGACATCCGCGATCATGCGTCGTTGCTGTCCCTGCTCGAGGAGGAGGTCGTACCGCGCTTCTTTGCGCGCGACACGAATGGGGTGCCACGTGCGTGGACCTCGATGATGCGCCACTCCATCGCACGGGTTGGCGAGGAGTTCTCTGCGTCCCGCATGGTCGGCGAGTACGCCGAGGATCTCTATCTCCCGGCACATCGCGAGGACACAGCCGACTGACCGAACGTCGATGCGAGCGGCCGGCACATCTCCTGATGACAGGGTCCTGTGGGGCTATCATCGAGGCCCCGGACGTGCGCCGACCGCCCAAGGACCGACCCATGGGACTTCTCCGCAATCGCGGACTCACCGACGACCAGCGCGCCCGCATCCCTGCGGGCCAGCACGTGGTGCGCAATTTCCCGGTGCTTGATTTCCGGGGGCCCCCGTACCGCGAGATCCCAGCCAACTGGGATCTCAGGATCTGGGGAGAGGTCGCACACCCGCAGCAGTGGAGCTTCGACGAACTCCAACGACTTCCGACCGTGGTCGAGGTCT
>JADGPH010000120.1 GCA_017882555.1 Thermoleophilia bacterium | reverse complement strand
GATGGCCGAATTGCGAGGTGTCTCGCGCCTCAGGTTGCCAGCCACGTCCGTGCTAGCGTCGTCGGCGGTGCGTTTCAGCGATGAGACGCACCTTGTCGCTATGGCACGTATTCGCGTTCCATATGCGCGTGTTGGGAAGCAGCATCTCCTAGCCGCCGCACTCACCTCTTTCTGCGTGGCAGTCGCCGCGACCGTCTGCTTGCCCGTGCTCTCCGCCCAACCGAGCGGGCATGCTCGGCCGGCCACCCCTCAATTGCCGGTGGCCGTGGCGCGTCAGCGCGTCCGTGGGCTCGAGCAACAACTGACGTCGGTCCAAAACGCGGCGAGCGCGACTGCCGGGAGCTATCTGACGGCCAGCGCGCGCGTGCAGCTGCTCCAGAGCGCGATTCGCATGACATCGGCGCAATTGGCGTTGACCCAAGCACAGATCATTTCATCGCGTGCGGCACTCTCGCAGCGGGTTCTGACGCTGTACGCGGATCCCCCTCCATCGCTGATGGAGATCTTGGTATCCACGGGCAGCATCTCCTCAGCGCTCGATAGCTACGACCTGATGCGGCACATCGCCAACGAAGACACACGACTGGTTAACGCGTTTGTCCACGATCGAACGCGGCTCATATCGCTCTCCGCGTCGCTCAAGGTCGATGCCAGTAGTGCCATCGCCAATCGCGACGCGGTCGCACAACAGTTGAATCAACTGCGATCGCTCGCCGGCCAGCGAAGCGCGCTATTGGCGTCGGCGACGACGGTCCTGTCTCGGTCGGTGGCCTCGGCAGCGCAGATCGCGGCGTTGCGCGCTGAGCAGGCGCGGGCGGCCGCGGCCGCAAAGGCACACTCCACCCCCCACCAAATTATCGGTGGGACCCCGTCGTCGGGCGGCGGCACGGCCTCAGGGTCGGGTTCCGGTGCCGGATCGGCTACCGGGGCGAGCTTGGGATCGGGCGGAGGTGGCTTGTCGGCGATTCTCTGGAAGATCGCCATGTGCGAGTCGGGTGGAAACTCCCACGCCATTTCGCCCAACGGTCAGTTCCGGGGCATGTTCCAGTTCACGTACGCGACATGGGCTTCTGTCGGCGGGAGCGGGGATCCTGCCGCAGCGTCGGCCTCGGAGCAGATCCTGCGAGCCGGGATCTTGTACCGCCGCGATGGTCCGGGCCAGTGGCCCGTATGCGGGGCATAATGGCCGAGTCCGGGTGCTTAGTGTGCCGAGACGCCTTGACGGGAGAATGGAAAGCGCGGATAGTTGACCTGGCTGTCGGGCACTTCGGGCGCGAACTTTCGAGTGACGCGCTGCCTTTTCGTTAGCCACGGGAGCATGTCAAGTAGCACCGCGAAGTTCGCATCGCGAATCGCAGTATCCGGCGTTGTCACAGGCTTGACACTTCGGTTCTTTTGGACGGCGCGAGGGTCGGCGCAGGACGGCCCCTAGTACGGAAACGGGAGGCGGATGTCTACGCAGCAGCTGGGCGTACTCAAGAATGACGGGGAGCTTCGCGCTCTGATTGTTCGCGGCCAAGAATTGGGATTCCTCGGTCTCGAAGAGGTCGCTGAAGTACTTGATGGACTTGGGCTCGACGCGGATGCCGCGGAGCTCGTGTATCAACAGCTCGAAGAAGCTGGCATTGAGCTCTTGGAGCAGTCTGAGGCTCTTGCTCGTGCGGCCGAGATCGTTGACGAGTCCGAGCGCCCGCGCCGCCCGACAGCTGCCGTCGAGCAGACGACAGACGCGCTGCAGCTGTTTCTGAAGGACATCGGTCGGGTGCCCCTGCTCACGGCGGCCGACGAGGTTCGCCTCGCCAAGCGGATCGAAGCCGGCGATCAAGAGGCCAAGCGTCAGATGGTTGAGGCCAACCTGCGACTGGTTGTCTCTATCGCCAAGGGCTATCGCGGCCGCGGTCTTCCGTTCTTGGATCTCATCCAAGAGGGCACACTCGGCCTTGTCCGTGCCGTCGAGAAGTTCGACTGGCGGCGCGGGTTCAAGTTCTCGACGTATGCCACGTGGTGGATTCGCCAAGCGGTGACCCGCGCTCTGGCCGACAAGGGCCGGACGATCCGGATTCCCGTGCACGTCGTGGAGAAGCTCAACCAGATCAGCCGCGCTGAGCGGGTGCTCATTGGCCAGCTCGGGCGCGAGCCGACGGTCGAGGAGATCGGTGACGCCGCTGGTCTGCCCCCGGACGAAGTCGAGGAGATCTTGCGCTCGGCCCAGCCGACGGTGTCGCTGGAAAAGCCGGTCGGTGAAGAAGAGGAATCGGAACTCGGGCGCTTCTTGGCCGACGAGACTTCCGTTGCCCCGGAATTGTCTGCAGAGGTCTCCCTGCGCGAACAAGCGCTGCGTGAGCTCTTGGACCAGCTCAGCTATCGAGAGCGGCGCGTCTTGGAGCTGCGGTACGGCCTGCGGGGCGAGAAGCCTCGCACGCTTGACGAGCTGGGCCGGATGTTCAACGTGACGCGCGAGCGGATTCGTCAGGTCGAGAGCCAGTCGCTCCAGAAGCTGGCCTCCCTCCCCGACTCGGCCCGCCTGTCGTAGTTCGTCGTCGATCGGCGCTCTGGGTCGGTCGGACTCGGACCGCCCAGGGCATCGCAGTGACCCGTCGCTAATTCAGCGACGGGTCCTCGGGCATCCGGGCAATCAATCTGAATGTGCCACCCTTTCGCTCCAGCACCTCGCGCCAGAGCCGTTCCGGCGTGCCGGTGAAGATGTCCTGGGCAATGGCGGCCACATCGATCCAGGCACCCTGCTCGATCTCTGCCTCCAGCTGGCCCGGGGCCCATCCCGCGTAACCACTAAACACCCGTACCTCGCCGACATGTTCCGACAGGTCATCGATGGCCCCGTCCGGATCAACGACGCCGATGCGGTCGATCACCAGACCTGCGGCGCGTTCTGGGGTGTCGAATTCAGCCAGGATGATGACCGCGGTGGGTTGGACCGGTCCGCCCACGTGAATCAGCTCCGTGTCCGGCACCAACTCACATAACGGGTCCGGAAGCGCGTCGGCGGCCTGGATCTCGGTTGGCTGGTTGAGCACGAGCCCAAGCGCGCCGTCCTTTGAGTGTTCGAGCATTACGAGGACCGCGCGCCGAAAATGCGGATCCACCTGCGTCGGGGCAGCGACGAGCAATCGGCCGCCGCGGTATCGAGGTGCATTCCCGCGTGGGTCAGGCACGCTCACGGGCCGCCGCTGACAACGCGCGCGTCGCCGGTGCCAAATAGTTCGCGGATGAGCTCGGCATGCGCGCAAAGCTCGTCGCGGTCCCGTGCACGGGCTGCGAGTGCGAGCCCTTCGAAGGCGACGCCGGCCACGCCGTGCAGTCGTGTGCGCATACGCGTGAAGAAGTCGGCCAGGAATGCCGCCTGATGGCGCGCCTGCTCCCAGTCACCGCGGGCGGCGAGCCCCTCTACGACATCGATCCCCGTAATGGCGATCTCACCCCAGGTGGGCGGAGTCGGTTGCGGTGCGGGCGTGACCCCACTGCGGCGAAGCTCTTCGGACCAGGCGGACTCCCCAAGGGCATCCGCGATTCCTGCAAGGCGGGCCGCCGCGTCGGGGAGATCCGCGCCGGCCCCATCCGCCATGCGTTACTGCTGGTCCAGCAGGCTGCGGCGCTTGCGCTCTCGGTAGAAGTTGAGCACCGCGCCGAACACCACCAAGGCGATCGTCAGATAGATGGCTACCCAGAAGACCGTCATGTGCGCGGCCAGCTTGTGGCCGTTGTCCAGGCCGAGGATCGCCCAACCCATGCAGAACCAGAACGTTGCGAAGACCATCACGGCTCCGGCTGCCCGGAACGGCCAGGTGATCGGCAACTGTTCAATGTCATCGTGGTGTTCCGGCGCCATGACCATCCTTTCGCACATCGATACGCCTCGGACGCTACCACGCCACGCGGCGTGGTCCGAGTGGTTGTTTTGGGATCGCGAGTACTTCGGGCATCATAAGGACGCCTTCCCCTGGTGTTTAGGGGCGGTACGTCACTCAGGAGTGATGTCGGGTGTGCTCGGTTGTGCGATTCGGCCCGCGATTCGGCGCTCTCGCGCCGTGACGGAAAAATCGCTCCCGCGTGATCGATACAGGCGCGCAGGTCGTCCAGGCCCCGGCCGGCGCGCGGTGCCCGCTGCTTCGACAATCCCGGCCGCCAGTGCATCGCGACGAAAATTGCGGGTGTCCAGGCGCTCGCCGAGGACCACTTCGTACACCGCCTGGAGTTCTCGGAGCGTGAACGCTTCGGGGAGCAGCTGTACGGCGATCGGCGCATAGGCCGTTTTCGCGCGCAGACGGGCGTGTCCGTAGGCGATGGCGTCGGCGTGGCCGGTCACGAGCGCCGGGAGATCGTTGATCGCAAACCATCGCACCTCGACGATGTCGGAGCCTGGGGCAAGCGGGTGTCGGTCGGCGGCAATCAACGCCACGTAGCTGACCGCCACCTGCGTCGCGCCTTCGCGATCGAAGCTGAACAGTTGCTCGAGGCGGATCCCGTCGATCCCCGTTTGGTCGTGCAAGGCGCGCGCGGCATCGACAGCGAGCGGGGATCCGTAGGTCGGGCCGCTGGGGAGCGACCAGACATTGCCCGGGCGGCGCACCAGCAGGACCTCAAGGTCGTCGTGCTGCACTGTCATCACGACGAGTTCCACGCTGACCTGGGTCATCGCGTGGCCTGTTCGGCCATCTGCCGCTGCGCCCATATCTCCAACCCTAAGATGTTGTTCAGGTCCCACGAGAGCCACTGCCACTGGGCGAGGACCTCGGGGTTGCCGATGGCTTGCGCGATTGGAATGTACCGATCGACGGCGGCTGCGATTCCGGATCGTCCTCCTGCCCGGTAGCCCTCCATGGCCGCACGTCCGAGGCGATCAAGCGCGTCGTCGGCGTCGGCAAGGGTGTGGATCGGGTCGGGCGTCGGCCCGAAGTGCGAGACCGTGATGACCGTGGGGCGCCTCGCGCTCAGACGCTTGAGGCTGTCGCGACCCGCGCTGATATCGACATCCGAGGGCGGGACATTGGGATAGAGCCCTCCCCCGGGCAACTGCGAGCCGGCCGCATCGCCGATCATAAGAAGTCCGCTGGCCTGGTGCAGGACCGACATGTGATGTCGGGCGTGACCCGGGGAGGCGATCATCTCCAGGTGGTCGGCATCCCCAACGGGAACCCGATGGCCGTCCAGGGCCACCACGATGCGATCGGCCGCAGTCGCGGTCAGTCCCCCGTACAGCGGTGCGGTCGCGGCATACACCTCATGGGACGCAGCCACGAGGCGTGCGGGCTCGGCAATGTGTCGGGCGCCACGTTCGTGCACGACGACTCGGGCCCGTGGAAACGCGGCGGCGACGGCCCCCGTGGCACCGCAGTGATCCAAGTGGATGTGGGTCAGCACGATCCACGCGAGGTCATCGGGCCCGATCCCCTTCTTGTGGAGTTCCCCGATCAACAGACCGGCCGACGTCTCGGGGCCGGGATCAACCAGGGCTGGTTGCGAGCCCCCGATCAGATACGCGCTCGTCAGGCCGCTGCGACCCCCGAGTTGGGTGTCGATCATCCGCACTCCGGGGGCGATCTCGATCATCGTCTGCTCTCTCGCATAGCCTTAGCGGTATGGGAACACATGATGACGGACGTACACGGGCCTGGGAAGCCGCGGGACGGCATGCTGCAGCGCTGGTCAACGACGGTGATCGCGTGGGACTCGGCACCGGGAGAGCAGCCGCGGCCGGGATTCGCGCCCTCGCGGATCGCGTCGCCGATGGTCTGCGGTGCGTCGGGGTGCCGACCTCCAAAGCGAGTCGGGCGCTGGGTCGCGAGTTGGGCCTTCGTGTCGCTGGCATGCGCGAACCGGTCGATATCGCGTTCGACGGCGCCGACCTGGTCACGCCCGGCGGGTTGATCATCAAGGGCGCCGGTGGGGCGATCGTTCGTGAGCGTGTCGTCGATGCATCGGCCGGTCGCTTTCTCGTGCTCGTCGATGGGCCGAAAGTCGCGGACAGTCTGGACGCGTGGGGCATCTTGCCGATAGCGGTGATTCCGTTCGCCGCTGATCATGTCGCGTTCGCGCTCGCCGAACTGCGGCCTACCCGGCGCGCGGGCCGCTCCGACGACAACCTGGTCGTCATGGATTTGGCGATTCCGGCAGGCTCGGACTGGACCGAGCTCGATGGGCGGATCCGTGGTGTCCCCGGGGTGGTCGACACCGGGCTCTTTCGTGTCGATCCGGATGACGTCTTGGTCGGGACCCCGGACGGCGGGGTGCGGCCCTTGGGTGAATTCGCGCGCGAAGCGCGAGGTTAATGTGACGATTGCGCCCCGCGGTTTGTCCGTGGCCCTTGCGCGTGGCATCGGAGCACTCTCGCGGCGCTTGGGGCGTGGCGGCGGCACGAGTGCCCCGGGTCGGGTGCTGTTGTGGTTGCGACCCAAGGCGATCCAGGAGTTGGCGAGCACCCTCACGCGGGGGTCGCTGGTGATCTCGGCGACCAATGGGAAGACGACCACCGGGCGTTTGATCGGCAGCTGTGTCGCAACCGAACGCTGGCGGACAGTCTCCAATCGCGCCGGTGCCAATCTGGTGTTCGGTGTTGCGACAGCGCTCCTAGACGCGGTGGCTGACGAGCCGTCTCCGGAGTTTGGATTGTTCGAGGTCGACGAGTTTGCACTGCCGGAGCTCGTGACCCGTCTGGCCCCGCGGGTCGTCGTGTTGATGAACCTGTTTCGGGATCAGCTGGATCGGTATGGCGAACTGGAGACGATCGCGGAGTCGTGGGCGCGGATGATCGCGCGGCTGCCCGCGACGACGATCCTCGTGTTAAACGCCGATGATCCTGCGATCGCGGCGCTCGCCGACGGGAATCGCCCGGTGGTGTTCTTCGGAGTCGAGGATCCTTCGGCGAGGCTGGACGCCCTCCCCCACGCCGCGGACTCAACGCGGTGCCGCGTCTGTGCGAGTCCCCTCGTCTACGACCGTGTGACACTCGGGCACATGGGCGATTGGCATTGCACGCACTGTGGATCCCGACGCCCGACGCCGGACGTGGCCGCCGATCGGGTCACGCTGTTGGGGACCACGGGAATCGACCTGGAGATCTCCACACCGCAGGGAGCGGTGACCGCCCGCGTGGCGCTTCCGGGCATGCATAACGCCTACAACGCGACGGCAGCGGTGGCGGCGGCGCTTGCCCTCGGGATTGCCCACGAACATATTGGACCCGCGCTCGCGAATGCAGAGGCCGCATTTGGGCGGTCTGAACGGGTCATGGTGTCCGGGCACGAGGTGGTCTTGTTTTTGGCCAAGAACCCCGCTGGCGCGAATGTGACCGTCCAGACCGTGCAGCTCGATCCCGATCCCCTGCACCTGCTGATCGCCCTCAACGACCGCACGGCGGACGGCAATGACGTGAGCTGGATTTGGGATGTGGATTACGAGCCCCTGCTGGAGCGCCTCGGCGATCTCGTGATCACCGGGGACCGCGCCTACGACATGGGCCTGCGGTTCGTGTACGCGGGACTTGATCGTGCGCGCATGCGGATTGAACCCGATCCCGAGCGGGCCCTCGATGCCGCGCTTGCCCAGTTGCCGGCTGGGCGCTGCCTGTATGTCCTGCCGACTTACACCGCGATGCTGGGCTTGCGCAGCATCCTCGTGGAACGTGGCGCGGCGAACGCGTATTGGCACGATGACTGACGCCTCCGAAGCGACCCGCTATCTTGTCGAACACGCCCACTACACCGAGGATCTGGCGCTGTGGCGGACGGTCGCCGAGCACGTCGACGGCCCCGTCCTCGACGTTGGCTGTGCGGCGGGCCGTCTCGCGCTGGAGTTGGCGCGCGACGGGTGCCGCGTGGTGGCGCTTGATGCGGATCCCACGATGTTGCGTGCGCTTGCGGTGAACGCGGCACAGGCCGGCCCGGATGTCGGTGGGCGCGTGACCACGATGTGCGCAGACATGCGCACGTTCTCGCTCGACGGCCCGGTGGCGCTCGCAATCGCGGCCATGAACACGTTGCAGGTGTTGCTGACCCCGGTCGATCAGTTGGCGTGCCTTGGGCGGATCCGCGCGAGCCTCGCCCCTGAGGGCGAGTTCTGGTTCGACGTCTCGATGCCAGATCTGGGCGATGTCCAAAGCAGCATCGGCGTCGTTCACGGAGGCGAGGTCGTCGATGATCCGACCCGTGGGGTGCGGCTGGCGCATGCGTTTTGGTACGAGTGGGTCGATCCGATCACTCAAACCGCACGGTTCACCCACCGTATCGATGAGACGGCGGCGGATGGCGCGGTGCGCGCGTTCTTTCGCCATCACGAGGTGCACCTGTTCACGCCGCTGGAGCTTGGTCATCTGTTGGCCCGGGCGGGGTTCGACGTGCTGCACGTGTGGGGAGATTTTGAGGGAGCACCCCTGGAGGCGGGGGCGGAGCGCCAGGTCTACCGCTGCCGGGTGGTCTCATGAGCACCGTCCGCGTGTGCCACCTCTACCCCAACGAACTCAACATCTACGCAGACCGGGGCAACATCGCCGTGTTGCGACGCCGGCTGGAATGGCGCGGGCATGAGCTGTCGGTCGTCGACGCGGAGATCGGCGATCAGATCCCCGATGATGCCGACATGTACTACCTGGGCGGAGGTCAGGACCGTGATCAGATCATCGTGGCTGGCGACCTTGCCCAAACCAAAGCCGAGGCGCTGCATCGTGCGGCGGCTGGTGGTTCGGTTGTGCTTGCCGTCTGCGGCGGGTATCAGCTGGCCGGCCACGGGTACACCGGGGTTGATGGCACTCGGATGCCCGGCATTGGTCTGCTTGATGCCGATACCGTCGCCGGGACCACGCGCCTGATCGGCGACGTGGTGATCTCGGTGGATGTCGGCGGCACGCCCGTGACGGTCGTGGGGTTCGAAAACCATGCCGGACGTACGACCCTCGGTGGGGCGAGTGCGCCGTTCGGCACCGTGCGCCACGGCCACGGCAATAATGACATCGACGGCACGGAGGGCGCGATCACCGGTCGGGTGATTGGGACCTACCTGCATGGGCCGTTGCTGCCAAAGAACCCGCAGTTGGCGGATATGCTGCTTGGCTGGGCGCTCGAGCATGCCACCGGGGGTCCGGTGGCACTCGCACCGCTTGATGATGCGCTCGAGATGCAGGCGCATCGGGCCGCCATCGCCCGCGTGACCGAACGGCGATCAGCGTAGGTGGGTGCGGTGGCGAACCTAGCGGCCGCTCGAGCCGAATCCGCGGTCATCGCGGCCGTCGGAACTCGGCAATTCGGCCACCTCGACAGGTGGAGCCATCAGCACTGGGATGATGATCAACTGGGCGATCCGCTCGCCGGGGGCAATCGTGTGCGGGTCGGCGTCGTGGTTGATCACGAGGACTTGGAGCTCGCCGCGGTAGCCCGCGTCGATCAGCCCCGGGCTGTTGGTCAGGGTGATGCCCTGGCGGCGGGCAAGGCCCGACCGTGGCACGACAAGTCCTGCCCAGCCTTCGGGTATCGCGATCGACAGCCCCGTAGGAACCACGCCCCGTGCGCCTGGCCCCAGCGTCAACGCTTCCACGGCGACCAGATCGAGCCCGGCGTCCCAGCGGTGCGCGCGTACGGGCAGGTGGGCGTCCGGCCGGAGGCGTTGAACGGGCAGGGCGTTTGGGCGATCTGGGACATCAGGCATGCGGGGAGCGATCATGACATCTACCATGTCGCGCCGTGAGCACTGATACTCCCCTCGCCCTCGCCGGGCGAACCCTCGAACTGGTCAATATCTCCTCAGTCTCGCGCCATGAGCAGGTGATCATGCAATACGTGCGGGATGCGATTCCTGTCGGCTTCGACGAGTGGTACGCGGACGGTGAGGTGCTGGTAGTGGCAACCCCGCGGCGGCCCGGCGTACCGCTGGTGGTGCTGGCGGGTCACGTGGACACCGTGCCTGGGCAGGACAATTTTCCTGGACGGATCGCGGAGGGGCACGTCATTGGTCTCGGCGCCAGCGATATGAAGGGCGGCGTCGCGGTCATGCTGGAGATCGCCCACTGGATAGCCCGCGAACACCCGGAACGTGCGGTCGATCTCGCTCTTGTGATCTTCACGCGCGAAGAACTCCCGGTCGCCGAGAGCCTGCTCCCGCGCGCGTTTGCCGCGTGCCCACAGTTGGCCGAGACCGCGCTGGCGATCGTGCTCGAACCCACCGACAACACCATCCAGGCCGGGTGCGTCGGCAATCTGAACGCGACGCTACGCTTTCGTGGCAAAAGCGCGCACTCCGCCCGCCCCTGGATGGGTGACAACGCGATCAATCGCGCGGTCGCAGGCCTCGCCTCGCTGGTAAACGTCACGCCGCGTGTGGTCGAGATCGACCGACTGGCGTTCACCGAGGTGCTGAGCGTCACGCGCATCAGCGGGGGCATCGCCGACAACGTGATTCCGGATCTCGTCGAGTGCCACATCAACTTCCGGTTTGCCCCCGATCGCACGGTTGATCAGGCCCGCGAGGTCGTCCGGGATTTGGTGGCCGGCGTGGGCGAGCTGGAAATCTCGAGCGTGAGCGCCTCCGGTCGGGTTGCCCCCCGCACCCCGGTGTTGGAGCGTTTGATCGCGAGTGGCGGCTTTGATGTGGCGCCCAAGCAGGCGTGGACCCCGGTCGCGCAGTTCAGCGAGATCGGGATTGACGCGGTCAATCTTGGCCCCGGGGCAACCGCCATGGCCCACACACGCCACGAGCGCATCGCGATTGGCGAACTGGCCCGCACGTACGACGCCCTGCAGGCGTTCGTCGCTGGGGAGCGTGCCCGGTGAGTGACCGAGTCGAAGGACCTATCTCCCCCGTGTTGCGCGAGGTGGGGACCTACCCGTTCGCGCGCCTCGGCGATGCCAAGCGTCGGGTCCAGGCGCGGGGCATGGAGCTGATTGATTTCGGGGTTGGCGACCCGCGTGAACCGACGGCACCGGTGATCCAAGCGGCTTTGACGGCCGGCGTGCGGCAAACCATGGAGTACCCGAAGGCGGTCGGGCTGCCGGAACTGCGTGCGGTGATCGCCGGATGGGTGGACCGCCGCTTCGGGGTCGTGCTCGATCCCGACACCGAGATCGTTCCCACGCTCGGCTCCAAGGAAGCAATCTTCAGCCTCGCGCAAGTCGTAGTGGACCCGGGCGCGGGTAAGGACCTGGTCGCCGTGACCGAGCCGGGGTATCCGGTCCCGGCGCGCGGGGCGCGTTTTGCGGGCGCGCAGGTGGTGACGATGGCCTTGACCGAGGATCACGGGTTTCTCCCGGACCTCGACGGCATCACACCGGAGACCTGGCGGCGGCTTGCGCTGTTTTGGGTCAACTATCCCAACAATCCCACCGGTGCCGTTGCCCCACTCGCGTTCTACGAGCGACTTGGGAGTCTGGCGGCGCAGTACGGGTTCTGGATCGCCTCGGATGAGGCCTACTCCGAGCTGATGTTCGGCGACGACGCGCCCGTGTCTGCACTGCAGGCCGTCGATCGCAGTCACATCGTGGTCATCAACACCCTGAGCAAGCGCTCGTCGATGACCGGGTACCGCTCAGGGTTCGTCGCGGGCCCCGTCGGGCTGATCGCGGCGCTCAAGCTGTATCGCCCTACCGTCGGGACGGCCCCGCAGGAATTCGTCCAGCGCGCCGCGATCGCCGCATGGAGTGACGAGGAACATGTCGCCGAAGCCCGCGCGCGCTACCGCACCAAGCGCGCAATTCTCGTCGAGGTCCTCCATGCCAAGGGGTTGCGTATCGCCGGGAGTGTTGCCGGGATGTACCTCTGGGTCCACACACCCGATGGCACGTCCTCGGAGGCGTATGCCGAGCAGCTGCTCGAACAGGGGATTGTCGTCGCGCCCGGGACATTTCTCGGCGCCGCTGGCGAGGGATTCATTCGACTTGCCCTGGTTCCAACCATTGACGACTGTCGCCGTGCCGCGGCGATCCTCCGGGAGGTCCTGTGACCAATATCGACGCCCTGTCTGCGGATATCAATCGCCTGTACGAGTTGCCGGCGGATCGGGCCGCCGCCGAGGCCGATCTCATCGAGCACGCGATCGCCCTACTGGATACGGGGCGAATCCGGGTCTCAGAGCCGAGCAGCGCCGGTTGGGTCGTTAACGAGTGGGTCAAGAAGGCAATTCTGGTGTACTTCCGCATCACCGTGTCGGCCCCGGTGGAGATCGGCCCATTTTCCTACTTTGACAAGGTGCCGCTCAAGCGGGTGCGCCCGGCTGACGGCGTCCGCGTCGTGCCACCGGCGGTGGCCCGCTATGGCAGCTACCTGGCTCCCGGCGTGGTGATGATGCCCTCGTACGTCAACATCGGTGCCTGGGTTGGCTCCGGCACGATGGTCGACACCTGGGCGACGGTGGGTTCGTGCGCGCAAATCGGATCGGATGTGCATCTGTCGGGCGGTGTGGGCATCGGCGGCGTCCTGGAGCCGCCGCAAGCATCCCCGGTCATCATCGAAGACGGGGCGTTCGTGGGCTCACGGGCGATCGTCGTCGAGGGTGTTCACATCGGCGCGGAGGCCGTCCTCGGTGCCAATGTCGTCATCACGGCCTCGACGCCGATCATCGATGTCACCGGCACTGTCCCGGTCGAGACCCGGGGCTATGTCCCACCCCGGTCGGTGGTCGTGCCCGGAACGCGCGAGAAGGTCTTTCCCGCCGGGACGTTCCACCTGCCGTGCGCGTTGATTATCGGTCAACGCACCGCATCAACCGATCGCAAGACCACGCTCAACGACGCGCTGCGCAGTTTCGGGGTCGCGGTATAGCGCG
>JADGPH010000119.1 GCA_017882555.1 Thermoleophilia bacterium | reverse complement strand
GATCAACGCCGAGGATGCGTCCAAGCGCTTCCTGCCGTCGCCCGCGTTGATTACCCAATACCGGGAACCTGCCGGCCCGGGCGTACGTGTCGATTCCGGAGTTCGGGCCGGGACCCGGATCTCCGAGCTTTACGATCCGATGGTTGCCAAACTGATCGTGTGGGATGTCGATCGCGAGTCGGCCCGGCGACGCATGTTGCGTGCGCTCGACGAGTACGTGGTTGAGGGTCCGGCGACGTTGATCCCCTTCCACACGTGGCTCTTTGGCCTTCAGGAGTTCATCGACGGGGGCGCGTGCCACGACGCGGTGGCGCGACTCGCCGACGCCGCGACGTCGCTTTCGGATTCCGGGCGGTCGCCACTTGGGGGCCCGAGCGAGACCGTCGATACGGACGAGCCGCAGGTTGTGCGCGAGTTCACGGCCGAGGTGGACGGCCGGCGCTTTGGCGTGCGCTTGAGCATTCCCGCAAGCCAAGCCGGGGTCGGAGCCGCACCTGCACCGCGTGCCAAGGCGCACCTGAAACATGGCGCCGGGGGGCGCAGCGGCAGGCCGGGTCAGCCGATCGAGGCCGTCACGACGCCCATGCAGGGCACCGTGTTGCGCGTCCTGGTCACCGAGGGCCAGGAGGTCGGCGAGGGCGAGGTCTTGTGCATCGTCGAGGCGATGAAGATGGAGAACGAGGTCGCAGCCCATCGAGCCGGCACCGTCAAAGAGCTCTCGGTGAGCGAGGGCCAGTCCGTCGATGCCGACCAAGTGATTGCGATCGTCGCTTAGGCGACATCCTGGAAGCTCGTCAGCTCGCTGTCGCGGGCAAGGTTCCGCAGGGCACGGGCCTCCGTGCGCCGCACCGCGTCGGGAGAAATCGCCAGACACCGGGCGGTGTCAGCGCCGGTGTGGGGCACCTCGCCGTTCATGCCGTAGCGCAGCTGCATCACGCGCTGGTCGCGCTCGGGGAGTCGCTCGATCGCGCGCGCGATCGCCTCGGCCCGTTGGTCCGACGCGATGTTCTCGAAGGCGGTCGGCGTGTCGTCGGCGATTTCCATTACCTCACCGAGGGTGGTGTCCCGGTCATCTCCGATGGGGCGATCGAGGCTCGCCACGACGCGCGCGCTGGCGCGGACCGTCGACACCCACGCCGCCCGCATGCTTGCATGTTGTGCGATCTGCTCGTCAGATGGACGTCGGCCGAGCTGCTGCTCAAGCTCCCGCTCGACCCTCAGGACCGATCGCTCCCGTTCGACCGCGTGAATGGGGAGGCGGATGGTCCGGCCGGCGTCGGCGAGGCCGCGCTGCACCGCTTGGCGAATCCACCAGGTTGCGTAGGTCGAGAACTTGTGGCCGCGCCGCCAGTCGAAGCGTTCGACCGCGCGAATCAGTCCGACCACACCCTCTTGGACGAGATCCAGCAGACCAAGGCCCTGACCCTGGTAAGGCTTGGCGATGGAGACCACCAAGCGCAGATTGCTTTGGATCATGCGCTCCTTGGCGCGTGTATCGCCCGCCTCGATCCTCTTGGCGAGTGCGACTTCCTCGCTCGCGCACAGCAGGGGAATCGCACGCATCTGGCTCAAGAACAACTGCAACGCGTCGATCCCCGGGCTGTCGGAGTCGGCGCCCCAGTCCACATCGTCGTGCCGGGGGTCGCTGGTCGCGATTGTCCCGGATTTCTCGCTGATCGGCGGCGAGCCGATCTCCGGAGCCGGGCTGGTGCTCCGCATGGAGGTGCGGGAGCCATTGCGCCGTTGCGGTGATTCGTAACGGATGGGACCGGTGCTGGACGCGTATCGCTCGGGATCCACGAGCTTGCGAGGTGCGATGGTGATCATCAGCGAAACTCTGAAACTCCGATTGTCTGCCAGCATCGGGGACACCCCGTACCCTCAATGCGCGTCTTCACCGGAAGGCGATCTCGAGGTCGGGGTGTCATGCCCCGAGGGTCATTCCGAGGGTTGGTCCACGGGGGTCGTGGACGGGCGCACCAGGTGCACGTCGCACGGGGAGTGGTAGGCGACATACGTCGCAAATGAACCCAGCAGCGCGCGATCAAAGTGGCCGCGGTGTGATGCGGCGACCACGAGGTCGACATCCGATCGCCTGGTCCACGCCACGACGGAGATCCCGGGGTGTCCTTCGAGCAGGACCCCATCCACCTTGGCCGATGATCCCGACTTCGTGACTTCCTCTTGTGTTTCACGGACGACATCGTTGAGCCAGTGCTCTGCGCTCTCGAACAGGCCCGAGATGTCCGGAGCAGGCGTCGCCATCATCGCGATCGGCTGTGTGATCACGTGGATGAGCGTCAGGGTGCCATTCTCGGGGTCCAAGAAGCGGAGTCCTGCCGTGAGTACTGCTTTGTGAGCGAGTGACCCCTCCACACAACAGGCCACATGGTGGTATCCAGGTCCCATCAGAGATCCTTTCTTCGGGGGTCACGACAAGGGTCCCGCGTGGGGCGCGTGGATGCATCGGTGATGGGCCACGTTGTCGTCTCCGGAGTATCCCTGATGGGCGGGTGAATCGGTCCGATTTCGCCGGTCAGCACATCGGTCCCCAACGGACACGGCCTCCCGTCGCGTTGCGAGGAAGGCCGTGTGGACATATGGGACATCGACGACGCCCTGGCGTCGGTGATCGACTGCTGGGACTACTGGGCGGCGAGCGCTTGTTGCGCGAGTTCCGCGACCTCGGTCGGGTTGGTTCCGACGCGCACACCCTTGGCCTCGAGGGCCTCCTTCTTGCCCTGCGCGGTGCCCGATGAGCCGGTGATGATGGCGCCCGCGTGACCCATCTGCTTGCCAGGAGGTGCCTGGAAGCCCGCGATGTAACTCACCACCGGGGTCGAGACATTCGCAGCGATGAATTCGGCGGCCTTCTCTTCCTCGTTCCCACCGATCTCGCCGACCATGACGATGAGATCGGTCTCGGGATCCGCGTCAAAGCGCGTCACGATGTCGATGAACGACGAGCCCACGACGGGGTCGCCACCGATGCCGACAACCGAGCTTTGCCCGATTCCCAACGCCGCCAGCTCCTTCGAGATCTGGTAGGTCAGCGTGCCGGAGCGCGAGACCAGGCCCACGCGGCCGGGGTTGAAGACCTGGGTCGGCATGATGCCGACCGATGCGCGGCCCGGGCTGATGATGCCGGGGCAGTTGGGCCCGATCAGGGTCTGGTTGCCACGACGCAGGTGCGTGTATACCTGCATCATGTCGTGGGCGGGGATCCCTTCGGTGATGCAGATGATCAGGTCCACGCCGCTCTCGATAGCCTCGTACAGGGCATCGGTCGCAAAGCGCGGGGGCACGAAGACCATCGCGGTGTTGGCACCCGTTTCCTCGACGGCATCGCGGACGGTGTTAAAGACCGGAATACCCTCGACGTCCTGACCGGCCTTGCCGGGAGTCACTCCCGCGACGACGTTGGTGCCATAGGCCTTGTTACGGGTCGCGTGGAACGCGCCCTCACGGCCGGTGATGCCCTGCACGACCAGCTTGGTGTTCTTGTCGACCAGGATGCTCATGCCTCGACCCCCTGCGCCAGCTCGACCGCGCGCTTGGCGGCAGAGAGCATGGTCGCCTCGACAACAACGTTTGCAGGTGCCTGCTCGGCGATGATCCGCCGGCCTTCGTCTTCGTTGGTTCCGTCGAGGCGCACGACGATCGGCAGCGTTGCACCGAGCTTGTCGAGCGCGGTCAGGAGCCCCGTGGCGACCTCGTCGCAGCGGGTGATCCCTCCGAAGATGTTGACCAACAGCACCTTGACCTTCGGGTCCGACAACAGGACCTCAAGGGCGGCAACGACCTCATCGGCCTTTGATCCACCGCCGGCGTCGAGGAAGTTGGCCGGACGTCCCCCGGCCAACGCGACGACGTCGAGCGTGCTCATGACCAAGCCCGCACCGTTGCCAAGGATGCCGACATCACCGTCAAGCTTGACGTAGGTGACGCCCTTCTCCTGCGCGAGACGCTCTTGTGGGTCCTCGGTGACCGACTGCTGCATCTCCAGCAGCTCTGGGTGCCGATACAGGGCGTTGTTGTCGATGGTGACCTTCGCGTCGAGCGCCACCACATCACCAGACGCAGTCCAGATCAGTGGGTTGATCTCGACAAGCATCGTGTCGAGTTCGGTAAACGCCTGGTAGAGCTGTTGCAGGATCTTGACGACGCCCTGCTGGGCGCCCTGGTCGATTGCCGCGTGGTACACGAGCCAACGGGCGTGGTGGGCCTGGAATCCGGTCAGCGGGTCGATATGGACCGTGGCCAGTGCCTCGGGCCGGGTCCGCGCGACCTCTTCGATGTCCATGCCACCGGCGGCGGACAACATGACCAACGGCTTCTTCTCGCCGCGGTCGAACGTGACGGAGGCGTAGTACTCCTTGGCGATCTCCGACGCGGCCTCGATCCAGACCGTGTGCACGATGTGCCCACGGATATCCATGCCCAAAATCTTGCGGGCGTGGGCCTCGGCTTCCTCCGGCGTGTCCGCCAGCTGAATCCCGCCGGCCTTCCCGCGTCCGCCGATCTGCACCTGCGCCTTCACGACAACCTTGCCCCCGATGCGCTCGGCAGCCGCGCGCGCGGCCTCCGGCGTGTCGGCGACCTCGCCTCTCGGGACAGGGATCCCGTGGCGTGCGAACAGTTGCTTGCCCTGATACTCAAAAAGGTCCAAGCGACGCCCCTGTGAAGTGTTGACGAAACAAATCGCACCGTCCGATGGCAGTGCCATCGGGCATCCTAGCGGTTACGGGTGCCACCCCGGCCGGGGTGGGATGTCACTGATCGCGCGGCATAGGTGCGGATTCCGACAATCGGTCGACGTTGGACGACGGGGTGCCCGGCTCGCTAAACTGCCCGGCCGTGCCGACTGCCATTTCATTCGCCCGGGGCGCCCCATGTCCCGAAGCCCTGTCTGGTGACCTGATCGCGACGTGCACCGCGGCTGCGCTGGCTGCAGACGCCACGCGGGTGCTCTCGTACGGGACCGGCCAGGGGTACCCGCCCTTGCGTGAGGTACTTGCACACGAACATGGGGTCAGCTCGGACCAGGTATTTGTCACCAACGGGTCGCTGCAGGGCTATGTGTTCCTACTGGAAACGCTGCTGTCTCCCGGCGACTTGATCGCGGTGGAGGCACCGACCTATGACCGCGCGTTGCTGCAGTTGCGACTGCACGGCATGCAGGTCCTGCCGGTCGGGGTACAGACCGACGGTCTCGACATCGACGCCTTAGCGGCCGCCTGCGCGGCGGGGCGCGTGCCGAAGCTGCTCTACACCATCCCGAACTTTCAGAACCCCTCGGGTGCCACGCTGTCTGCAGAAAAGCGGACGGCGTTATTGGAGCTGGTGGATCGGTACGGGTTCTGGGTGCTCGAAGACGATCCCTACGGCAAGTTGCGTTTTGAGGGCGACGCGATCACGGGATTGTTCGCGGCCCACCAGGGCGACAAGGTGATGTTCACCTCCTCGTTTTCCAAGACGGTCGCACCGGGTCTGCGGGTCGGGTACATCGTCGCGCCCAAAGACGTGGCGGCGACGCTTGCCGCAGCGGCGTCGCGGACCTATATCTCCCCGTCCCTGCTGGCCGAAGCGGCGATCGCGCACCTGGTCACCGGTGGTTACCTGCCGGGGAACATCGCCCACGTGACGGACCTCATGCGTGAACGTCGCGACGCGATGGTCGACGGGCTGGTGCACATGCCCGCGGGCACGGTATGCGCGCCCCCGCAGGGCGGCTTTTTCATGTGGTTGGAGCTCCCGGAAGGACTCTCTGCCGACGGTCTGTTCGATCAGGCCGCCGCGGCCGGGATTGCCTATGTCAAGGGCAGTGATTGCGTGCTGGATGGCGGCGAGCGTACCTTGCGTCTGGCCTACAGTGGGGTCAGTCCGGCCGAAATCGCTGAGGGAATGCTGCGCCTCGGTGCGGTGTTCCGGGCGGCGGCGGTCTAACGCCTGGGTGCGTCGCGAGCAATGCGGCGGACCCACTCGAGCGCGGCGTTGACCCCTGCGACTTCGCGCCCATCGAAGGCGTGGTTGGCGCCATCGACGAACTCGAGATGCACGTCGGGGCATCCGCCCTCATGGGCGAGCTTGGCCAGCAGTTGCCCCTCCGCCTGCGGGATGAGCGGGTCATCGGCGGCTTGGATCAATCCTAGCGGGACCCGCAACAGGCCGATCCAGCGCCGTGATTCGGCGGTCAGCGCCTCCGGGCCCCGGGAATGCCACCACGTGCGGTAGGTCCAGATCTCGGCGTGTTCGGGCCGCTCGGAGGGTCCGGTGGCCCGTCGCACGATGACGATACGGTCGCGCTCGGGGTCATCGGTGCCTTCCAGTTGCCGACTCACCAGGGCGCACATGTCGTTGTAGCTCGGAATGCTT
>JADGPH010000118.1 GCA_017882555.1 Thermoleophilia bacterium | reverse complement strand
TCTCGCCGAGGCCGAATGGCGTCTGGGTAATGAGGACGCTCATGACGCTGCGTGCGATCTTGCGCTTGCGACCGCCGCATCCCAAGGCACCCTCGCACCGCTCGTACGAGCGTTGGAACTGTTCCCCGATGTCCTGCGCCGGCGCGTCGACGCCGCAGGTGAGGCGAGCGATCCGTGGCGAGCGCTCCTACAGACAACCACCGCGCAGCCAACGCTTCCGGTTCTCGGACACACCCCGATTCGCTTACGCACCTTTGGCACCGCGGTGATCGAGGTCCACGGAACACCCGCACGCGTCGGACTCGGCAAAGCCGTCGAGCTCGCCGTGTATCTGGCCAGCGCCGACCGACGCGGGATCAGCCGCGACTGGCTTGCCCGTGAGGCCTTTGGTGGTGGCGAGAGTGGCCACAATTACCTGCGCCAAACGATCCACCGCCTGCGGCGCATCCTCCCCCAGGGGGTCGAACTGCACTCGGCTGGCGGTCAATTAAGTTGGGCACCCGTCGATGCGGCGACGACCGATGACCGCGTCTTTGAAGGGCTCATCGCACGGGCGCGGATTGAAGTTGGCACCCGGCGGCTCGACACGCTTCGCGAGGCCCTCGTGCTTGTCGATGCCGGGCCCTATCTGCCCGAGCTCGACACCGCAGCAGTTGCGTCACGTCGACGGGATCTTGATGAGCTCGAGGCCGAGGCCCGCACCGATTTCGCCCGCGGGCTGATCGAGATCGGCGACCCCGCAGCGGCACGCGACGTGATCCGAACAGCGCTCAGACGTGACCCAGTCCGCGAAGATGCCTGGCAACTCTTGATGCGGGCCGAGGATGTCCTCGGCGGTCCCGAGGCGGTCGGTCGGGTGCTCGTGGAGTGCCGCGACGCGCTTGCGCGAGCTGGGCTGGAGCCGTGTGCCAACACCATGCGCACTGCCGAACGCCTGCGGCGCGTCGGCATCGCGGCCTCAGCTTAGACGCACCCGCCAGGCCGATGTGCGGGCGCGCACCATCGTAGATCAGCAGCTCAGCCGTTCGCACCTGCCCCGCCAAGCCGAGGGGTCACTTTCGGAAGACCTGCGCGCGACGTCATGCCAAATCGCTCCGTGGCAAACCCACAACAGCATCGCGCAACCCCTCTGCTACCCCGCCCGGTGTAGCGACCGGGTAATGCCAGGTACTCGCGCGTACCCTCTGGCAGCCGATCCCCTGTGCCCAAGGGATTCTCGGGCACCCCCTGGTTCCAGTGGGAATCGCCCTGTCCTGGATCGCACCGAGGAGGTCGGCGGTTCGATTCCGCCATGCTTCACTCGGCTCTTACAGCCTGTTCTCGAGAGAGGACTGTTGGTGGGCGTCTTGCGGCGTCTGTCAGAGGTGCTTCGCCCTCTGAGTCCGTCGTGTGATCGATTGACGTTGTAGAAGTCGTCCCACTCTTTGGGGGTGTCGTGAGAAAGCTCGGCTTCGTCGATCACGACATCGTCAAGCAGCCCGTGGAGCTCCCCTTCTCTATGCGGTGAGATCGTTCGCCGTTGCCAGTGAGCCGCGGCGTGTCTTGCCTGACGGTCACATGGCGTATGCCGTGGTCGAGCACATGCCAGTGAAGACCCCGAGTGGAACTCGACCCCGTTGTCTCCGCGACGTTCCGCTTCGGGATCTAGGAACCCAAGCGATCGTGCGCGCCCGGCGAGCCTGCGCGGCAGTCCTGCTGGGAGATGCGGCTCTGTCGCGCATCCATCGCGTCACCGATCGCGACACCGATGCCAGCACCAACGGCAACGCCGATGATGCTTGTGTAGTGAGTTCCTTGCCCACGTGGTGGCTGGCGAACGGCCATCGACACCCCCCTGTCGCGTCCCTGCAATCGTGATCATCCTCATGGCCCGTGGGCTGGCGCGAAGGTCCCAAGACCTGCGTTCACCTGCAGACCCACGCGAGCACCGATCGATACTCCCGGCTCTTTTCAACCTCCACGGGGTCGACCAGGGGCGAGCGGCCCGACCCCCCACCAAGTTGGCATCAGCAGAATTCCGGGTTCCTCGTCCCCACCGAGCCAGCCGCCGTATTCGCAATCTACGTCCGAGACTCGCCAACGCAGCGCCCCACAGCGCCCAGTGGCCGAGACCAACGCTAGCGGCCGTCCTCGCGCCCCCGCCCTTGAGTTCCCGTCGTATGCCGGATTTGACAGACTCTGAAATTGGATCATTGTGCGGGCATCACCGCCCTTCACGTCGAACGCGACGAGGACCGGGCGAACCGGCTGCACGCGGATCAGACCGATGATCCAGATGTCCTGCCGTGCAAGAGCAAGGTGAGAGGCGACCGATGCAGATTGCGATCGGACTCGTGCTGGCGCTCATGTCGGCTGTTGCCGTCAACTGGGCCTACTCGCGCGAGCACGACGCCGCTGCCCGAATGCCGACGCTCTCGATGCGGCAACCGATTCGCTTCGTCTCTTTGCTCCTAGCCGATCACCGCTGGCTGATGGGCTTTGCGATGGAGACAACCGGGTGGATCGCGTACGTCGTAGCGCTCCGCATGGCTCCGATCTCGCTCGTACAAGCCGTCTGTGCCTCCGGCATCGCCGTCCTCGCCTTCGCGACCGCACATGGGCACCCGAGCAGACTCGCCAGGCACGAGCAGGTCGCGGTCGTGATCGCGATTGTCGGGCTCGGGCTCCTTGCGCTCTCGCTGGTCGACACACACCAGTCCGACCAGCCACCCGACCCGGCGTCAGTGACGATCTGGCTCCTCTGCTCGGTGGGTGCCGCGGGGCTGCTCACCGCTTCTGGTCTGCGCCTCGCCCGCGGGCCGGCTCTCGGTCTCGCCGCCGGACTACTGTTCGCGGGCGGCGACATCTCCGCCAAGCTCGTCTCCTACGGTGGTGTCTGGTTCGTCGCGGTCATCGCCTTGATCGTCTGCTACGCACTCGGAACGAGCGTCCTGCAAGCGGGATTTCAGCATGGCGACGCGCTCACCGCCGCTGGCCTGGCCACGCTCGCCACCAACGTCGTGCCGATTGCGGCCGGCTTCGTCGTCTTCGGAGAACAGCTCCCCCACGGAGCGAAAGGCGTCCTGCAGCTCGCTGCATTCGCCTCGCTCGTCGTCAGCGCCGCAGTTCTCGCCCGCACGACAACACCATCCGGCGCAAGACGCGACCGGCAGGCAGGCACAGCGCGGTGAGCTGGGCCGCTCAAGCTCCTGCCGCGCCACGGAGGCGCAACCGAACTGCCTCTCTCACGAGACCGCGCAACCAACAAAGACGCCGTCAAGTGCGAGCCGGACGTCCCATTGGCCGCGTGGCGTGCCGGAGGATTCCGATCTCAGCGTGCGGTAGTAGCGGCCGCGCGGCGGGAAACCGCAACGCGTCGGGGCGCCAGTTCTCCCAGGTGCCGACACTGATGTATCAGATCGCGCGCATGTGG
>JADGPH010000117.1 GCA_017882555.1 Thermoleophilia bacterium | reverse complement strand
GATGAGGAATTGGCGGGGGCCCTCGAGATGAGCCTCGATGAGTTTCAGACGGCGATTACCCAGATCTCAAACTCGAGCATCGTGGCGCTGGATGAGATGTGGAACGTCAATTCCGGCAGCGATTCGGTCTCTCTGATCGACACCATCGGCGATCAGCGGATGAGTGATCCCGAGGAGTTGTTGGAGAATGCGCAGTTGCGCGAGACGCTCGCCGACGCGATTGCACGTCTCCCGGATCGAGAGAAGATCGTTGTCTCGCTCTACTACTACGACCACCTCACGCTGCGCGAGATCGGTGAGGTCCTGGGCGTGACCGAGAGCCGCGTGAGCCAGCTGCACACCAAGGCAATTCTGCGCCTGAAGGGTCGTCTGCAAGACGAACCGTTGCCTGCCTGATGCGCACCGGCGATGCCCGCCGCCAGCCATGGGGTTGGATGGTGCAGGGGACTTTGTGGAGATCGTCGCCGAGGCCCCCAAAACCTTGCCTCGAACGGTAAGGTTGCTGCCTTCCGGCGATCCGTCAGTCTCCCTTCGCATGCGGTGTGGTCATCCGGGAGGGGGCGGATCGAGAGTTCTGACGACCCAAGCTCCGTTACGAGGACACTGATGCTGCCGATGTGCTTTCGCCCGCCCGGTGCAACCGGCGTACGAATTCGACCCCAGGATCTGGGCCGATGACTACGAATGTGTCTGGGCTGACGATCGGCGTCGTACGCGAGCATCGCGAGGGTGAGCATCGCGTCGCGATGACGCCGGCTGCGATTGGCCCCCTGCACAAGGCGGGTGCGAGGGTGCTCGTGGAACGGGGCGCGGGCGAGCCCGCGGGTTTTGCCAATCAGGCGTACCTCGACAAGGGTGCCGAGATCGTTGATCGTGCCGAGGCACTCGCTGCGCGGGTGTTGGTCCGCGTGCAAGTCGACGAAGATGCGCTCGCGACCACGCACACCGGCCAGATCGTGATCGGGCTGGCAACACCGCTGGCCGCTCCCTCGATCGTCTCCGAGATCGCCGCGCGCGGCGTGACGTTGTTCGCGATGGAGTTGGTGCCGCGCACGACGCGTGCCCAGGCCATGGATGCGCTGTCGTCGCAGGCCAACATCGCCGGGTACAAGGCCGTGCTGTTGGCCGCCGGTGCGTTGCCCAAGATGTACCCGTTGCTGACGACCGCCGCAGGAACGATTGCGCCCGCCAAGGTGCTGATCGTCGGTGCCGGCGTAGCCGGGTTGTCCGCGATCGCAACGGCACGTCGCTTGGGTGCGCTCGTCGAGGCATATGACGTTCGACCCGCCGTCAAGGAAGAGGTTGAGAGCCTTGGGGCCCGCTTTGTCGAGCTGCCGCTCGAGACCGGGCAGGAGGGCGGAGGTTCGGGTGCGTACGCCCAGCAGCTATCCGAGGACATGTTGCGCCGCCAGCGCGAACTGCTGACGAAGACCGTTGCCAACAGCGACGTCGTGATCACCACCGCTCAGGTGCAAGGCGCCAAGGCACCGGTGATCGTGACCGCGGACATGGTCGACCAGATGAGTCCCGGCTCGGTGATCGTGGACCTCGCCGCCGAGCAAGGCGGGAACTGCGAGGTCACCGTCGCCGGTCAAACGGTCGATCACGGTGGGGTCCACGTTCTCGGCCCCGTCAATCTTCCGGCCACGATTCCCGCCCACGCGAGTCTGATGTATGCCAAGAACGTGGCGAACTTGCTGCAGTTGATGCTGCATGACGGCATTCTCGACGTTGACGTCGATGACGACATCGTGCGCGAGACCCTGGTGGCCCGTGACGGAGAGATCGTGCACACCCGTGTGCGGGAGGCCTTTGGTTTGCCCGTTGCGCCGACACCCGAGTCAACGCCCGAACCCGCACCTGAACCCGGACCCGAGGAGGTGGCGGAATGACCGCGAACGAGATCATCACCAGCCTGTTTGTCTTCGCGCTGGCCGGATTCCTCGGGCTCGAGGTCATCCGGAAGGTGCCGAAGCTCCTGCACACGCCGTTGATGGCGCTGACCAACGCGTTGTCGGCAATCTCGCTGGTCGGTTCGCTCGTGATTCTCGGCGAGAATGCGACAACCTATTCGACCATCCTCGGATTTGTTGCGGTCGTGGCATCCACGATCAACGTGGTCGGTGGGTTCTTGATCACCGACAAGATGCTGCGGATGTTCCGCCGCGCCCCCGCGCGACCTGCGACCCCTCCCGCTGAGGAGGTCAAATCGTGAGGACCGACATCGTCGATTTGGCATACCTCGTCTCGGCGGTGGGCTTCGGCCTCTCGCTGAAGTGGATGACCGCGGTTGTAACCGCGCGTCGGGGCATTCTCGCCGGCGAGATCTCCTTCGCCATTGCAATTGTCGCCACGCTGATCAATCCGGCGATTACCACCACGGGCTGGTTCCTGATTGCCGTGGCGCTTGCCTTGGGCACCATGATCGGCATTCCGCTTGGCCTGCGGGTGCCGATGACCGCGATGCCCGAGCGGATCGCGCTCAGCCACGCATTTGGCGCGTTGGCCGCCGGACTCGTGGGTGTGGCGCACTACTACTTGACCTACCACAGCTCCGGCAAGTTCGAGACTGTTGTGCTGGGCGTCGAGGTCACCCTTGGTTGCCTGGTGTTTACCGGCAGCCTGATGGCCTCGGGCAAACTGCATGAGGTGTTGCCGCAGCGGCCGATCGTGTTCCCGGGTCAGAACTTCCTCAACTTCTCGGTCCTCGGTGTCGCTGCCGCGATCATCATCGTGCTGATGTTTCGGCCCGACACGACGTGGCTCGTCCCGGTGCTGGTCGTTCTCGGATTGGTGTTCGGTGTCCTGCTGATCATCCCGATCGGCGGCGCCGATATGCCGACCGTGATCGCGTTGCTCAACAGCTATGCCGGCTTGTCGGCAGCGGCGCTGGGATTTGTGCTCAACAACAAGCTGCTGATCGTCGCGGGTGCCTTGGACGGCACCTCCGGGCTCATCCTCGCTCTCATCATGTGCCGCGCCATGAACCGATCCTTCAGGAACGTGCTGTTCGGGGCTTTCGGGCAGCTCGACGAAAGCGTCGCCGAGTCCTCGGAGCACGGGCAGGTGCGCTCTGCGTCGACCGACGAGGCCGCGGAGATCATGAAGATTGCTCGGAGTGTGGTGATCGTTCCCGGGTATGGGATGGCTGTTGCACAGGCCCAGCACAAGGTGCGCGAGCTTGCCGACGCCCTTGAGCAGGAGGGCGTCGACGTGCGATACGCCATCCATCCGGTTGCGGGTCGGATGCCGGGTCACATGAACGTGTTGCTCGCCGAGGCGAACGTGCCGTACGACAAGCTGCTGGACATGGAGGAGATCAACCCGGAGTTTCCGCAGGTCGACGTGGTGCTGGTGCTCGGTGCCAACGACGTGGTGAACCCCGCCGCGCGTCACGCAAAGAGCAGTCCTATCTACGGGATGCCGATCCTCAACGTCGACCAGGCCCAGTGCGTCATGGTCGTCAAGCGGAGCATGCGGGCCGGGTTTGCCGGTATCGAGAACGAACTCTTCTACAACCCCAAGACGCTGATGATCTTCGGGGACGCCAAGGCGGTCGTCTCGGAGTTGGCGCTCGAAGTCTCGGGCCAGCTCAGCCACTAGCACTGCGTACCGCCGACGAGGGCCAGCACCTCTCGTCGGCGACGTTGGGTGCCGCATGGTCAGGCCATGCCGGTGCGGGTGGGTGCGCTGCCAGTGCCCGTGACTGTCAGGATGTCGCTATGGACATCGTCGGGTTTCTGGACGTGCTTGAGGGTCTCGCCCCTGCACGGCTCGCAGAGGAATGGGACAACGTCGGTCTGATCGTGGGTCGCCGCACGCATGTCGTGCGTCGGGTACTTGTCGCGCTGGAGCTGCGGTCCGAGGTGCTGGCCGAGGCCGACGACCTCGGCGCCGACACCGTGCTTGTGCATCATCCTCCGATTTTTCCGTCCCTCACACACGTCTCGGATGCGAGCGTCGGATCGCAGATGGTGCTGTTGGCGGCGGAGGATCGCATCGCGGTTGTCGCAGCGCATACGAACCTCGATAGCGCCCGGGGTGGCCTGAACGACCAGATGGCGCGGTTCTTGGCGCTCGCTGGCGCAATCCCGCTTGATCCGTCTGATGAGCTCGCTGGCGCGGGTCTGGGTCGGGTAGGTGGGTACGGACCCAAGCCTTTTTCTGAGCTCGTCACGCACGTTGCCGGCCTCGTTCCAGGGCCAGTGACATGGGTGGGGGAACCCGCCCGCCGAATATCACGTGTCGCGTGTTGCACGGGCTCCGGGGCATCATTTCTCGACCGAGCGCGCGAAGCTGGGGCGGACGCGTATGTCACCAGTGACCTCAAATATCACGATGCCGACCGCGCTGAGGGATTGGGGTTGATTTGCCTCCCCCACGGACAGATTGAAGGCCTGGCGCTCGCCCGATGGTGTCCGCAACTGGCGTCGGCACTTGCGCCGGAGGGCGTCGCGGCGTCCGTGGCAGCGGTCAATACCGATCCATGGCAATCGGCACCGCGGCCGACATTGTGAGGTCCACCGGGGTCCGGTAGTCTGCGGTTCCTCGAGCGGGTGTAGCTCAGTTGGCTAGAGCGTCTGCTTGCCATGCAGAAGGTCGAGGGTTCGAGTCCCTTCACCCGCTCCTGCATCACATCTGGGCCTCAGGCCCCGATGCCGTCATGGCGACGTGGCGAAGTGGGAACGCTGCGGTCTGCAAAACCGCCATGAGTCGGTTCGATTCCGACCGTCGCCTCTGCCGCACCGACGAGAGAACACTGTCCCAAAGCTGGATTTCGGGCGGCCGGACGTACCGGCGTATCTCCGCTCAAGACCCCTCAACACCGCCCGAACGGGTTGGGGGACCGCCCGAGCGCGGTACAAGGCGCGCAACGCGGGTCCGCGGCGACGCATGGCCGCCCCTATCCATTCGTGTCGTTGCCTCCCATGATGGGCACAGGATGCACACACGGCCGAGATGAGGTAGTGCGCATGACGAGGATCGAGGGTGAGACCCTCATCGGGCGCCCCCCGGTCATCGTGTTCGATTTTGTTGCCGACCAGCGCAACGAGCCGAAGTTCAATCCGCGCATGGTGCGTGCTGAGATGATCTCCGACCCGCCGATCGGGAACGGGTCGCGATTTGTCGCCACGATGAAGTCCGTGGGCCGCTCCGCCGACATGGTCATCGAGTTCACCTCATTTGAGCGACCACTCCGGCTGGGTTCGAAAACCCGCATGTCCTGGGTCGATATTGAAGGTGGGCTCACGTTCGAGCCGCATTCTGCCGGAACACTGATGCGCTGGTCATGGGAGGTCCAACCCAAGCGGTTCACGCGGCTCATAAGCCCGATCATCTTGCGGATGGGCAAGCGCCAGGAAGAGGCAATCTGGGGGAATCTGAAGCGATTGCTGGAGTCAGGCGACGAGCCCCAAATGGCCTGACTACCGTGCGGCTCGACAATTCCAGGATCGCCAGTTGCATCCGTGCGGTCGCGGAGCGCGCGTCGGTGCTTGTCGAGGGCGCGCCCAGCGAACGCGATCGGGCGCCACGAGAGTCACCACGTCAGGGGCGGGGAGGCTTGGCTGCGGCGTGCAGGGCGTCGGCGATGCCATCGGCCCAAGCCCGGACGTCAGCCCAATCCCGGAAGTCCCCCTCCAGACCCCGCACGAGCGTCACCGCGGCTCTCTGGGGCAGGCTGCGGTTCGCCGTGTCTAGTCTTCCGGCGAACATCCGGTGCTCCCGCGCGCGTGTCGCCGCAAGGACCTCTGGCAACTCGATGGGGTCTTGGCCCATGCTCGCGACGAGCTTGCGCGCCGGATCGCCGACCGGACCGCTTGAGAAGACCCAGACTGGCCGAG
>JADGPH010000116.1 GCA_017882555.1 Thermoleophilia bacterium | reverse complement strand
TTCCTGCTGCGGGCGTACGCGGCGTATGACAGCCAGGACATCGAGGCCCTGGTGGCACTGGTCAGCGGCGACGTCAACTGGCCCGACGACGACGCTGGCAGGCTGCACGGCAAAGACGAGGTACGGGCTTACTGGACGGAGCAATGGGTCCGCACGCGCACCCACGACGAGCCGGTGGCCTTCAGCGAGCGGAATGATGGCCGGACCGCTGTCCAATTCAGTCAGGTCGTGCGCTCGCCGAACGGCTCGGTGATTTCCAAGGGCCAGTTTTTGTATCCACACCGCCTAGAGGGCGATCGCATCGCGCGTATGGATATCGAGGTTCACCTCGAGCTTTGAGCTGCTTCAGGCAATCAAGCCGGAGCGCTCGCCGGTGGTGACCGGGGCTGCCCACGCCGGAGCTCAACGACTTCGTCGACCGCTCACGGGCGCGTCTAAAAAGCTGTTTCGGAATGTAGGGCTATGTCTCCTGGGCTGGAACTAGTCGTCGGTGTCGGCGACAGTTGGAGGTCATGGAGGTGCCGTCTCGCTTTGGGGTCGACGACGCGCTGTGGGCGGAGATCGAGCCGCTGATCCCGCCGCGGGTCGATCTGTCGTCAAGCCGCCACGACAAGTGGCCCCGTATACCGTCGCGGCTTGACCCGGAACGGTGACCCCCCTACAATCGACTGTGCACGCGCACCTGTGCACCGTGGCTGCCCTCGGGCTTGGCCACCCTGATGGGACTTGGGATCGTGCTCCAGGTCGATCTCGGCGTCGCCTCTCTATAGTTCACGGGGGGGTTTGGCGCACTGACCGCCCACAAGCGCGCCGGTGGGGTCCTCGGGGCAGACCATGGCGCGGAGGGTGACTGTGGATTCATGTTCTGGCCCGTGCGATCCGGGTGAGTGCGATGCGCGAGGCACGAGCGTTTCCGTGCCATTAACCGCCGCATCACACGCTATGTTTGGGAGTGGCCCATCCGTGTGCCCAACGACGGCCGTGCGATGATCGACGCCCAAGGGCGCCCGAGAGCGGCGAGCTTGACTGCGAGGATTCAGTGATTCGCATTGAACGCCATGAGAAGGGGCCTCGGCTATACGTGGCCGGGCGACGCCTCCATGAGTGCCACGCCGGCCTCGTGATGCTGGCGCTTGCCCTCGTCATGCGTGCTGCACATCTGCATGGCTTCCGGGCACCGACCGGCGTTGTCGCGGGCATGGCCGCCCTCGGGGCCTGGATGACGATCAAGGACGCCCGCGACTTCATTCCCCGCTGGCGCGATACCGCGTCGTGGAGCATGGGTCTGCACCGCCGGGAGTTCGAGCTACGTCCATCGCGACGTGCCGGCTGGGCACCCGGGGCCATTGGGGCACTCGTCGCGTTGGCGGGTCTTGCCAACATTATCCTGGCGGTGCGTCCCGAGTTCAGCACCCGCTCAGGAGCCGTCAACACCCTGATGAGCGAAAGCGTGCGTGCGTCAGTCCACGCGGCGGCACTGCCCCTGGGCTTGCTTTTGGTCGTCACCGGCACCTACCTGGCACGTCGCCGACGTGGCGCCTGGCTGCTGGCTCTGGTCCTGCTGATCATCACCGGACCGATTGCCATCGTGCGACGCGATTTCGATGGCGCCGTGATTGCCTGGTCGCTCGCCCTAACCCTCGGCGTCACCGGCAACGCGTTCTCGGTCCGACGGGATCCACATGCTCTGCGCGCCGCTGTCACCCGAATCCCGATCATCGGCGGGCTCGCGATCGCGATCTCGATGGCCGCGGTCCTGGCTGCCCACCGTCGTGTGACACCCGGAATCACCGGGTCTCGCCTCGTACGCGAGACCTTCGATCTAATGACTTTCCAAAATGGTCCGCTGCACTTTGGTACCGGCGTCGGATGGGTGCCGCTGGGAATTGGGCTCATGTCCGCGGCGGCGTTCATCGCCGCCGTCGCACCGTTGTGGCGTCCGCTCGCCCATCCGCGCCAACCCGCGCCCGACTCGGCGCGCGCGCGCGCGCATCGCCTGGTCACGCGCTACGGCGACGACTCCTTGAGCTTCTTCAAGCTGCGTCAAGACCTCCATTATCTCTTCAGCGTGGATCGTCGCGCGTTCTTGGGCTATCGCGTCAGTCGCGGGGTGCTAGTAGTGAGCGGCGACCCAGTCGGACCCCCGGATGCGATTGGGGAGCTCGTCAAGGAACTCTTTGGCTTCGCGGAAGAGCACGGACTGCGCGTTGCGGTCGTCGGTGCGAGCGCGACGCTGGCCGACATCTATCGCAAGGCCGGAATGCGCGCGATTTATATCGGCGACGAAGCCATCGTCGACACCGCGGGGTTCTCGTTGGAAGGCCGCCCGATCCGCAAGGTTCGCCAGGCGGTCGCCCGCATCGAGCGCGCGGGCTACCGTCTGGAGGTGTCACGCATGGGCGACCTCTCCCCGTTCGAGATTGGCGACCTGGATCGCATCTCAGACCGCTGGCGCAACGGTGCCCCCGAGCGCGGCTTCTCCATGACTGTCGACGAACTCGGGGGCTACGGCCAAGCCGATAGCCATGCCCTGATCGCACGGGATGCGGACGGTCACGCACAGGGGTTCTTGCACATGGTCCCGTGTGCGGGTCGCCCAGCGATGTCACTCTCACTCATGCGTCGCGATCCCACGACCCCGAACGGACTCGTGGAGTTCATGATCGCCCGCGGCATCGACGCACTCAGGGAGCGCGGGATCGAGGAGATCTCGCTCAACTTTGTGACTTTTGGCCGCATGTTAAGCGCACCAGAGACCCCATTGCATCGGATCATTAGGCGCGTCCTGGCGATCACCGAACGCTGGTTCCAGATCACCCGGCTGCAGCAGTTCAACGCGAAGTTCTTCCCACGCTGGACCCCGCGCTACATGATCGTTGAGAGCTGGCTTTCGGCACCTCAGGCCGCGCTCGCAATCATGGGACTCGAAGGACAGCTTCCGACGCTTACCCGCTCACACCCAGTGGGACGGCCGGCGGGCCTCCCAGTACACAATCCCCAGACGGACGTCGCATAGAGCCCTCATCGTGGCCCGGACGCGGGCCGCAGCGCACCGCCAATCGGCACGATCCGCGGCGTAACCACACCGCCCGAAATCTCCAGGATCCCCACGTTCGCGACACGCCCCGCCTCCGGAATGCCGCTCCGAAACCGCTGGTAGGCACGACCCCGTAGGCCGTGGGCCGTGTTGTACGGGTCCGACTCCGCGACATATACCGCGCCGGGGGAGAACACCGTGGTCCGGCCGATGCGCGTCAGGTACGGCATGTGGAAGTGCCCGAATACAACGCAGTCGACCTCACCGAACCGACCGATGAGCGAGCGTCCAAGTCCGGCCAGGACCGGTCGACCGCAGATGATGCCGGCCGCGATTGCCGCGGCTTCGGTGCGGCGTCCGCGCAGTCCGTGGCTGACCCCAATGCGGGTGCCCGCGATCTGCACGACGACCGCGGCTGGCAACTCCAGTCCAGCGGCCCGATCGTGATTCCCTTGTACGGCAACGACCGGCGCACATCCACGCAACTGGTCGAGCACCCCAATCGTCGTGATATCCCCCGCATGCAAGATGAGGTCCACGCCCGCAAACGCGGTGATGACCCCCGGAGGGAGCTCCGCAAGGGCATCGCCAACATGGGTGTCTGACACAACACCAACGCGAAAGCTGCGACGAGGGCTCGTCATCGTCGGGCAGCCCGGAGTGGGCTTAGAGACCCATCGCGTGGAAACCGGCGTCGACGAATAGGGTCTCCCCGGTGACCGCGCGCGACAGCGACGACGCCAAGAAGAGAGCGGTGTCGCCGACTTCGTCGACCGCAATCTCACGCCGCAGCGGCGTGCGAGCGGCAATCTGATCGGCCATTTCCGAGAATCCCGGAATCCCGCGAGCCGCGAGCGTTCGGATCGGGCCCGCCGAAATCGCGTTGACCCGGATTCCCCCGTCGCCGAGATCCCAGGCGAGGTAGCGCACGATGCACTCGAGTGCGGACTTAGCGACCGCCATTACGTTGTAGCCCGGCACCGCGCGATCGGCTGCAATGTACGA
>JADGPH010000115.1 GCA_017882555.1 Thermoleophilia bacterium | reverse complement strand
TCGACATCGCGTTCTCGACATCGGTGCTGCATTGGGTTCGGGATCATCGGGCCGTGCTGCAAGGAGTGCGGCGCTGCCTTCGGCCGGGCGGAAGAATCCTGTTGCAGATGGGAGGGAGAGGAAACGCCTGGGAGATGTTCTCCATTGTGAAAGAAGTGATTCGTTCTCCGTCCTGGCACGACGCCTTTGTGGGCTTCGAGTCCCCTTGGCATTTCTACGGTGTCGAGGACTACCAGACCTGGCTTCCCCAGTGTGGGTTTACGCCGGTGAGGCTCGAGCTGATACCCAAGGACATGCGACACGACGGTCGGGATCAACTGAAGGGATGGATGCGGACAACATGGTTTCCCTACACCGACCGAATACCCATCGAGCGAAGGGAGATGTTTGAGGACGAGGCCGTCGAGGAATACCTCCGCGTTCATCCGGTTGACGAACAAGGCAGGACGCACATGAAAATGGTCCGCCTCGAAGTTGCAGCCGTTGTCACGTGACAATCGACCGCTCCATCGGGACGTAACGCATGCCACCTTCCACTTCTTCAGGGCCCGTGACCTCAAAGCCCAGCGCTTCGTAGATAGGCACAGCTACCGGCGATGAATGCACCTCCAGCTTGTTGGCCTCGGGCACGTTCCGCCGCACTCGTTCGGCGGCGGCGTCGAACAACCTCCTGCCGATGCCGTGTCCGTGTAATTTGGGTCGGACGAAAAATAGGGTGATGTGGTTTCCGTCGCGAAACGCGCACATCCCCACCGTGTGGCCACCGAGCTTCGCGACCAGGGTGAATCCTTGTCGATTCGGGAGCGAGCGCAGGTACTCGCAGGTTACGACCCGAGCAAACAGCTCTCGCCCTTCCTCGGTGTAGTCAGGGGCCACGCACGTGTCGAAGCTTTCCTTCACGACGGCCATGGTTTCGTCAACGTCGGCTTCGTCCAGTAACGACAGCTGAATCGCCATGCGAACGAGATTAGCTCCACGATCCTGGTCTTGTCGAACGGCTCGGACGGCGGCGACAGAACTCTCCTGCGTGAGGGGTGGACTCGCTGCGAGCTGCCCGCGCTTCACGTCGGTTACCCACCTCGACGAGGTCATTTTTCGATCATGAACACTACACACGGTCAAAACAGTCAGACGAAAACGGAAACGGTTCGCACCATGGTGGGCAAGCCAGTTGCAACCATCAGGACCAACCCCAGTTCGGGCGTGCAGCGAGGCTACGACGTCTCGGCAGCTTCCCCCGACGCGGAAGCGCCCAGGCAAGGTACGGCGCCTGAGCGCAGGCTTGCGCGATGGGCTGCTTGACCAGGCAAACGGTCTGGCCGGCCAGGCCGCTGAAGTCATAGCCGCCATCCCTGGCAGGCCGTGGCTCTAAGGCCCCAATTGGGACCGCGTATCGGGGACGGCAGAGTGTCGTTGAGGGCCTCTGCGGAGCCAGTGACCACGAGCCCGCGAGTGGTCATGGCCGCTCGTGCCGCAGCGACGTCACAGCCCGCTGCCGCCGTGCTGTCGAGCGGGGCGTCCGGAGCTATCCGCACGTCGACGCTTCCGTCAGGCAGGCCCGCGCCCTAGCGGCAGCTACCGTGCTGGAACGTACAAGTGATCTGGCCGTCGGTGCGGCAATGGCATTGGTCGCAGCCGTCCGCCGACAGGAAATACGAGTCCACTGGGTAGGTCTTGCCGTCGTAGACACAGGCGTCGATCCCCCCATCGCCGGCGAAACCCGCGTCCCCGACGGGGGAGCCGGAGCAGTCATACAAGGTGCACGACACGAGGACGGAGCTGGTGGCACTACCGACCGGCACGCGATACCAGTAGAAACCACACTCGCAGATGTTGCAGCCGTCGGCCGATGGGAAGGTAACTCCGTAGGAGTACGACCCGCACGAATAGGACGGCCGCCCGCCGGCGTCGGCGTCGCAGGGTACGAGAGAGCAGCCGGCATGACCGCCCTGGCACGTGCACTCGTTGCACCCGTCGGCCGCGAACCATTCCGTCCCTTCCGGATAGGTCCTGCCATTGTACGTGCAGGCCTGCGCTGCGGGGCTGTCCTCGGCGTCGGATGCGTCGTTGCTCGAACGTCCGGCGTCTATTGTGCATGCAGCGGTCGAGCAGGTTCCGGAGGAAACGCCGCCAGCCCCAGAAACACCACCGCTTCCCATTGCGGTGCCGCCAGTGCCCCAATCGCCACCGGTGCCGAGCGTCCTGCCGCCGGCGCCAAGCGTTTTGCCGCCGGTGCCCGACAAGCCGCCGCTTCCCGGCCCGTTGCCCCCCGTACTCTGGATTCCACCCGTGCCCGCCGCGGTCGTTCCTGCGGCGGCATCACCGCCGTCGGTCCTTCCGCCACCAGGGCTGCCGTCCCCGCACGCGAGGAGCACCGACGAGAATGCAAACAACATCGACCAACGAGACAGCTTCCGCATGACTTGGCCTCCACGAAAGAGCAGCTGCAATGGAACAGACTATACCCGGCAGGGAGCCCGCTGTTCACGGCCACGCGTTGCCGAGATGCCTTTTGGGCCTCCCCAGTGTGAGCGCTGCCACAGTGAAACAGGTAGGTGGAGCCAACCTCGCAGAACCGCGGTCTTTCGGGGGCGTAGGAATTTCAAGCGCCCTTTTCCCATCGCCGCGTCGCATTTCAGGTTGTCCGATAACCGATCCCACATCAACTAGCGCCCCCGATAGCCGGGAAGCCCAAAGCTGGGCAGGTCAGGGCTTCCGGGGAAACACATCGAAGCCGTACTTGTAGTAGCCGTGATCGTCTTGTGTCTCGATTTCGATGCGGACACCGAGTTCCTGGCGCTCGATCGTCACGACCTTGCAGCGTTGCACCCAGGAGCGAAGAAATCGGTGCATCCAGGAAGAAAGTTCGTCCCAGCGTTCTTCGACCTGCGCGACGGTCAGGCGTGCGACACCCTTGGCAAGTTCGGCTTGGAGGCGGCCGAGATCAGCTGAAGATGCGTAATACCCCGTCGCAAGGTTCGGCCCTGCCACCCGCATCTCGGTCTCGAGTGCGCCCGCCAGACCACCGATGATTTGACTCGCTTTGGCCTGGCGCTCGTCGGGCGGCCGCTGCGGTGGCGGCGGGATGGGAGGCAGCGGTGGGAATTGAGCCACCGGGTTGTTGCCCTGCGATCCAGGCGTTGTCGGGTTGTGTGGCACGAAAGATCCTTACCACATCAACCAACTAGTTTATTTGTGGAGCTGATGGGGATCGAACCCACGGCCTCTAGAGTGCGATTGGGCGTAGGAATTTCAAGCGCCCTTTTCCCATCGTCGCGTCGCATCTCAGGTTGTCCGATAACCGATCTCACGTCGACTAGCGCCCCCGATAGCCGGGCATCCGCGGATACGCGGCGGCCGGGCTGGTGGGCCTGGCCAGAATCACCCGCCGGGGCAACGAACTGCCTTCGTCCGGCGAATGGAGCTTCCCGGACTACGAGATGCTACACGACCAGGTGGTGAACATTCCCGTCCAGCTCGGCGTGAGCGCGGACTGTGGCTTCGCTGGCATCGGCCTGGCCCTGTTCGGCAACGTGAACCCCGTGCTGCCCGATTTCGGCGTGGCCCTCACCGTGAGCCTGGGCAAGATGCGCTGACGCCCGATCGACAGATCCATGCCGGCCCAGACTATGGGGGTGAAACCTTACCCGCGCGGGGCTACGGCTCGAAAGGATCGCGGACTACGTCCGCCGCGCAGTGCGCGCCGCCGCCCCACGTGATCCTGGGCGACGGCCTTCCGATGATAGAGGCTGAGCAGCCTGACCCCCCATCCGAGGGTACTTTGGGAGGACCGACGAAGTCCCCGAATGGCCGGAGCCGCATCCGGATTCGGGACGCTGCGGGTGATGCTGAGCTACCATCGGCCGGGGATGAGGAATCACGAAGTTTGCGCTAGTCGCTTCCCGCTACGGAAGCATCGGGCATCGCGCAGGTCATTCCTGCGCAACCCTGGTCGTCGAAATCAGCCTGGTTGGACCCGCAACTCGTCTGTTCGAACCCGGCTTTGCCGTCGACCGCGCGGTAGCCGACCAGCTCCAGCGTCGCCGGATCGTAAACACAGAAGCGCGGACCAGCGTCGAACAGGTGCTTCGTGTAGTGCAAGCCACCCCGGCAGCTCCCGGTCGACAAGAACGTATCGAAGAAGGGAGCCTCCTGGGCGCAGAACGCGATCTGGTCCGCGATTGCCGCGCCCCAATCCGCCGGGCACTGGTCGCTCACGCTCGCGAGCGCCACGCACGCCGATTCATCATCTGCGTCCCGAGCACCATCCGCAGCATGCGGACCAGAATCGGCGGGAGTTACTTCGGCGGGCAGGGGCCCCGCGTCTCCCGACAAGGCAACCCCGCCATCCAGCGGCTGGGGAAGATGGTATCCCCCGACATCCGATTGCAGCTCGACACCATTCACGAAGGCCGACCACGAGTAGCCGATGAACTTACGAAGTCCGGTGTTGCAGCAGAAGGAGGACGAAGAGGAGTCTGCAAGGGAAAGCACGACATCGAACGACTCTCCCTCGGCCGACGAAATCTGGAAGCGGCAACGCGTATCGGGCGGGGACACGACCGACGTGGAGCTGGTCACTTCAAGCTGGTAGTAGAGGCCAGGAAAGATGAGATCGGTGCAAGCGGTTGTGACGCAACGAGGCGGTTCACAGGCACCCTCGATCACCCGCAAATCGCTGAAGTGAAGGCGAGGCTCGTCTTGTTTGAGCTTTACCGGATACGAGAATATGTCGCACGCCTTTCCGTTGCCCGCCGGACACGACGAGGAATCGCCATGGCAACCGACCAGGGAAATGCCGAGCAGGATTCCAAGAATCCGCGGAGTCTGCCGACCGAGAACCGCCATCATGCCTGGTGGATGGTAGCACGACCCCTATGACCATCGACGTGTCCTGGGTCACTGGGCACGACAGTCAACGGTTTGTCGTTCACCTGCAGGCCGCCAGGCGGACTGTGCAACGCCAGGTTCGACGAGCGTACAAAGCCGAGCCCTTCGGTGCCGCGGTTCTTCGC
>JADGPH010000114.1 GCA_017882555.1 Thermoleophilia bacterium | reverse complement strand
GCGATCCCCACAAAGCGAAAATCCGCCTCGTTGAGATCACCGCCCGCGGTATCGAACTCCACATCGCCGATACCGAGCATCCGCTGCAGGATCGACTGTCGGATCGTGACGTTCTGGATCCGTGAGATTGCGGTGGCGTGTTCGGTGCGCGCGACGATCCCGCTCCGGATCACGATGCGTTGACTGGTCACCGTGAAGCGTAAGGAGCGGCGGTACGCGGCGTTCCGGATGATCAGCGCCACGATCAGGAGGGCAGAAATCCCCCACCAGTCGGCCAACGAGAGCCACGTGGGATCGTTGCGGGTCCACAGATACGTGGCAACCGCGGCGGGCATCAGGCCGAGGATCCCCCAGCGTACGAAGAAGCCAATGCTCGCACGCGGCGACGGTCGGCCCTGATAGATGATCTGCTCATCGCGCAAGAGGTCCACGCGTTCCTCCACTTCTCGGGCCTGGCACGGATCCCGGTGCACAGCGTGTCGGGGTTGATCTTGGCGGGCGGTGCCGCGAACCCTGCCCACCGTGGCGTTGGGGATGGCCGCGCGGATGGTCTTTCATGCATGCGCGCGGCGTTGCGCATGGGCGCCGACGTTTCACTCCCGGATTGCTGCACGATCCGTCTCATGTGTCGGACCGCAGCTCAACCTCCCCCGGATGGGGGAACCAGTTCCTGGCGGGTGCGCCGACAACGCAAGTGAGACGGGAACGAGGGGACACGAAGATGGCGCTCATCGGTATGACATCCACGGCAGCGATTGCGGTCCGACCGGCATCACGGCGCCGGAGCCGCGCGAAGGTCCGTCCACCACGCGCACATGCGGTGATCTGCGCCGAGTTGCGTGGCCTGGGTGGCCTCGTGCTTGAGCAAGCGCTCCTCGACGGCACCGAGCCCCCGCTGGTGAGCTTGTGCGATTGGGCCGATCGTCTTGCGCTCGAGCTCGGCGTCGAGGGTGTGGGTGTGCCGGCCGATTACCGTGGGTTGCTGCACGCGATCGTCGAGATGAACAAGCGCGCCGAAGTACGTCACGCCGACGTGACCGGTGCGGCACTGACTCGCTCCGGAGATGTTGCCGCGGCATAGGCGCCGCGAGGTGCGTCAGTTGTGGCGCTGGTAGACGTGGTCGGCGAGTGCCGCCAAGTCTCGCGTCGGACCCGGGATGCGCTCGAGCAGCCGGTGAGCTTCGGTATGACGTTCATGGGCGAGCGCCCGGGCGCGCTCGAGTCCGTGCACGCTGACATAGGTGGCCTTGCCCAGTCGTGCGTCCGCTCCGACCGCCTTGCCCAGGAGCGCTTCGTTGCCGACCTCGTCGAGGATGTCGTCGACGATCTGAAAGAGCAACCCGAGTTCGTGGGCAAAGGCGCGGTAAAGGTCGGCAACGGCGGGTGCCGGCGGCGCCAGGACCAGGGCGCACTGCACGCAGGCCCCGATCAGCCGCCCGGTCTTCAGCAGGTGCACCCGACGCAAGGACTCTGAGGACCGCAGCCCGGCGTCGCGAAGGTCGAGGAACTGCCCACCGACCATCCCGCCAACACCGGTGGCCCGGCTGATCTCCGCGAGGATGCCGATTTGTACGTCGGGCCCGCCCTGCTGGCGTTCGCACACCAGGCGCACCGCCTCGGCGAACAGCGCATCGCCTGCCAGGATCGCGGCGTCTTCGCCGTAGGCCTTGTGGCAGGTCGGCTTTCCGCGTCGAAGATCGTCGTCATCCATGGCCGGGAGGTCATCGTGGATGAGCGAATAGGTATGGATCAGCTCCAAAGCGGCCGCGCCGGGGAGCAACCGGACAGGATCCTCACCCAGGGCTTCGGCGGCGGCGAGCGCGAGCACCGGACGGAAACGCTTCCCGCCAGCGAGCAGCGAGTACCGCATGGCGTCGATCAAGCCTTGAGTCCCGTCGGCCTGGTTGCGCGCACGTGGGTCCGTTGGGAGAAAGTCGATCTCCCGAAGGAATTCCTCGATGCGCACACGCAGGTGCTCGGGATACGGAGTGGGTGTGCTCACGGGCCCTGCGGATGCTATCGACGCGAGACCGGTTGATGAAAGATGTTGGCCCGCGTGCCCTCGGACATCGGTACGGTCCGAGTATGCGCGCGCTGATCTTGTACGGGCCCGGCGATCTGCGGCTCGCGGAGATCCCGACACCCGAGCCGGGGCAGGGGGAGATCGTCGTCGCGGTGGACGCGGCGTTAACGTGCGCGACCGACGCCAAGATGCTGAGCCGTGGGACGCATCCATCGCTGGGGCCGTTGCCCGCCCCATTCGGGCACGAGGGTGCGGGCACGGTGGTGGCGATCGGCCACGGTGCGCACGGGATATCGGTGGGCGACGCCGCAGTCATCGCCAACTCTGCGCCGTGCGGTCGGTGCGAGTGGTGTGTGCGGGGTCGGGAGGGGCTGTGTGAGCAGATCACCTACCTCACGGGCATGTTTGCCGAATTCATCCGGGTCCCGGCGGCGATCGTGGCCCACAACGTCATGGTGCGGCCCCCGGACCTTGCGCCGGAACTCGCGGCGCTGGCCGAGCCGGTTGCGTGCGGGGTCCGCGCCGCCACGCGATCGGCTGCCCGTGCCGGTGAGAGTGTGGTCGTGCTCGGCGGCGGCCTGCAAGGACAGGTGTTGTGTGCGGTGCTGGCGCGCCGAGGGTGCCAGGTCATACTCTGCGACCCGCACCTCGAGCACCGAGCGTCGGCGCGGCGGATGGGGGCCTGGCGTGTCGACGATGCGCCACGTGACGCCGCGGGACTAGCGCGTGTCCTGGCACAGACGCCCGGGGGGCGTGGCGCCCACGCCACATTTGCCGCGGTCGGTGACGCCAGGGTGTGGGAGAGCGCGGTGGCGCTGACCCGGCCCGGCGGCGAGGTCAACTTTCACGGTGGTCCGGCGCCGGATGATGTCCTGAGGCTCCCGGCATCGCGCCTGCACTATGAGGAGATCACGCTTCAGGCGTCCTATCACCACACGCCAACCGCGATCCGCCAGGCGGTCGCGATGATTGCGGATGAGCCGGAGCTCTTTGCGTCGCTGTTGGGTCCCGAGATCGGACTCGAGGAGGTTGCCGATGCGCTCGTCAGCGGGGGCCCGAAGCGCATCGTGCGCCCGCGGCACGCGCCGACTGGCCCCGCATAATCACTCAGACAGCAGCGCACGCAGCTTTTCGATCTGGTGGACCTTCTCGGAGAGACGGTCGAGCTCGGCACCCTGGTGCCGAACCAATTCCGCAAGATCACCGAGTGCGCTCGTGGCACGCGCGATCACGGCCTCGACCTCGTTGCCGGTCGACTTCTTGCGCCCACGCGGGCGCAAGAAGCCATCGCCCTTGAGCCGCGCGATCCGGTAGTAGTTCGCGGCAACGGTGCCGGCGCGACTTCCGCGCGTCACCGCGATCCGCTGAAATGCTTCGGTACGCGTGATGCTCTCGGCACGCATGAGCGCTTCGACCTGCTCGAAGATTTGCTCTCCGATCTTGCCGCGTCCCGTGGCTTGCTCGTTGTCGCTCATCCACACAACTCCTGGTATCAGGTATCTCGATGTGGAGCTATATATACCTTAATGGTAGATAATACGCCCGCTACATCAACGTTGTATCAGACGCCGTTGTCTCTATAGCGAGTGCGCGCGACCTAGGGTCCCAAAGATGGCAACGGTGGCCGTAAATCCGTGCAGGAAGTTCCTCCCACCGACCGGACCGATCTCCCCATTGCAAAATAGGCCCGCGATGGGGGGATCGCCGAGTTCGTCGGCGATGACCCGCGCATCGTGGTGCGGTTGTTCGAACATGCGCGTACCACGACCGTTGCAGGAGAATACGAGCGCACCCGTCACCGCGCCGCCCAGACGTGTCGACGCCGAACGGGCGGCGGTGCGCAGATCGTCGTGCGCGGATGCCGTGTCACGCACGTGCAGTCGCACGGTCTGACCCACGCGGACGTGTTCACCGATATGAATCTCGCCGGTCTCGGGGTTTGCCCCGAGCAGACCGCGCATCAGATAGTCGCCCCGTACATAGTCCGGTTGGTTCTCGTTCATCACGACACCGAGAGTCACCCCGGAGTTCGCGAGTTCCAGGGCATCATTGTCAAGTTCGTCGAGGATCTCCTGGAGCTTGGTGAGTGCCGGCCTGCCCGCCAGGGCATAGATGCGCCCGAAGCCGTCGGCATCGGTGACCACCATCTCTTGGCCGATGGGTGTGCACCCCTGCGAGACCGCGGTGATCAGGTTCGCCCCACCGATGCTCACCGCGACCAGTCCGTCGCGATAGTCCTGATCGTCGAGCCACAGCACATGCTCACCCGGTCGCCGCCCGCCGGAGGCCAGTCCGCCGACCACGGTCGGCTGCCACCCTGACGTGTTGGTGAGCTCCAGCACGGCGTCGACCGGCAACGAAAACGGGTCGGCGAGCGCGATCACGACATCATGGGCGCCGGGCAGAAGGGTGTCCGAAACACCATCTTCGGAGCGCGTCGGCCATCCGGCAACATCTGCGCTCCCGTCGACCTCCCGCGCGCTGACCGCGCGGATGGGCGTGATGCGTGCTCCCGGCAACACCGCTGCCCACACGACGATCGCCGACTGGTCTTCGATCTCCCGGCCGGTACCGATGATCGCCTCGCCGGTGCACCCAATCAGGTGGCGTGGCGCCAGCGTCGAGCGCACCGCATCGCGGATGACCTCGGGATCGGCGCAGAGGCCGGCACTCGCAAAGACCACGGCGAGATCCGGAGGTCGTCCAAGCGCTCGGGCAACCTGTCCGGCAGCGTCGGTGACAGTTGCGCGCGGGTCGGATCCGAGCGCAAGAACGGAGGCGATGGTTGGCGCGTTCACGGTGCGGGGTGGTCCCCGGGGAGCGGGTCGAGGAGGGCGCGCGCTTCGAGCTCGTGGTGTGCGAGTACGAGAATCTCTCGCGGCCCACCCGCAAGCATTCCCGGGTGATCAAATTCTGACCGTCGCTGCATGGCGGGGATCCCCGCCTCTCGCAAGAGGCCGATGAGCATGTTCGCCTCGGGTTCGTGGAGTGCGAT